>NZ_JAQOSR010000252.1:0-9080 GCF_046718885.1 Bradyrhizobium sp. UFLA01-814
GACTGTCGAACCAGCCGGGCGTAGAGCATGGCAGAACGAGCTGAACTCGCTTCGACCTACATAATCCAGTCCATGGGTCTTCCCATTAAAGTTTGTATCGCCTGGTCCTACTCCGCCCAGATCATGATGGCGCGTGCACTTGAATATAATTGCGGAGCACGGAGATCCGCATAGCCGTTAGCCAACACGCCCGGGAATGCCGCAGACCTGTTACGACCGAACCGGCATGGGATTCGGTTTTGAGCGAGGGATGCGGAACTCGTCGCGTCATTTCGGAAACCTCACATACGAGTTTGTGAGGTTCGATTAGCCTGCGCAATGACTAGCCAGCGGTTGCAACGCATGGTGTTGTCGGAAGGCAAACGCGCCGGATGTTCGGATTCTGCCAAGCTGGTCAAGGATACGACGCCGGGCAAGTTGGTGCTTGCGCAGACTTTGATTTCTATCGAGGAGAATACCATATGCAGTTCAATGGCAGATGCCTGTCGATCCTGTTGTCACTGCTGTCGGCTGCAGGTGTGAACGCGATCGCCAAGGCGGATGAGCTTTCGCCGAAATACGCCGAGGTGCTCAGTGCCCTGCAGGACGGCAAGAATGTGAGGGTCATACTGGACCTGAACCGCTGCAGCACCGCCGAAGGCGGCAAGCCCGGTCCGGCCGTGCAGGGTGGGCTGGCTATCCGTGCGTTCAGGGTGTCCCCCCAGAACGGGATCAGCTTCGCCGATGCGCATCAAACCTTGGACGGCTCGGGCCATCCGGTAACCGAATATATTCGCCACAGCCTCGGCCGCGACGGCAAGCTCACCGTGCGGGCGTCCAAGTTGGCAGCCGGAGCCGCGGAAGCCGTGAACCAAGGCGAATTCGTCTGCGAACTGCCGGACGGCGCGAAGTTCGTCTGGTAATCGGGCAAAGCATAGCCATCGGCCGGTTGCAGTTTCGCGCAGCCTGCTGATGGCTGGCGCGCTTTCTGCGCTGTCCCTGGTGACCTTTGCCGGGCGATAGCCGATCCATCGGCGCCCACACGATCAGGTCATGAACTCCGCCGATGCCATGGCGGCAACATCAATTATAAGTCGGGGAGCGCTCTCCACGAGTTCTCGGCGCCCGATGTGCCTCTGCCATCAGCGCCAGAGGCAACGTGAGATTCAAGGTGAAGTGGCAATCAAGGTGAGCCGAGGCAGCGGCCTGCCCGACATCGAACACTTGTCGGCAGACTTGGAACGCCAGTTCGACCCGGCCGCGACCATTCCGGTAATGCTTTGTCGCTAACTGAATCAGATTCGAGGTGCTGAAAAGATCTCTGACCGGGCTCGGTCGCGGAAATCGCTAGACAAGCCCCACGAGTGAGACCGTAGGAGGACATGCTCATCCAGTGGGAGCCGGCACGAAAAGCATGTCGGCCCGTCAACGTTTTGTCGCGTTTCTGCAATGACTCGCTGAAGGCATCAATGTCGCAAGTCCGACCAAGGTGCAAGCATCCGCGCGAACGTCGCAAAGCCCGTGGCATTTCGTCCGTTTGAGCAATGCTCGCACGCTTCTTGGGCGGCATGCCATTTGCTGGATGGGGAGAGAACAAGATAAGCGGCGACCAGTGAAGCCTTGCGGTCGCCAGTCAGGGAGGTCGGACGTGGCGAAGAGATTCGTCGAAAATAGGTTGTTAAGGAAGATACGACGGATCTTGATCCCGCGAAGGCGTGCCGGCAGTCGTTGGTCGTGCGCAGGATCCTGTCATTGCTACTCGCATGTCGCGGCACCGGCGCATAACTTCGATCCGACGACGCACAATCGAAATGTCAGCCCCTTTTCGGTCGCCCTCTACGGACGGAGCCGGAGTGGCGCGAACTATCGAACGACAGCCGCAAAATCCGGCCAGCTTTGTGTAAGATCTGTCGCTGCTCGCGCGGTCGCGACTTTCGACGGCGACGAAATAGCGGCGGTCAAGTGCAACGATCCGAAAATCATTCGCATCCTGCCCTATAGCTTGCTGCGGATCGTGCTCCAAAATCACGCCTGCCCTGGCTACCTTCTGACTTCATGCCGGCGCCACCGGCGCCGCATTCGATCGTTGTTTGACTCTGTAAAACTACTGCTCAGGGCGCCAGTCGCATCTTGGCCGGGTAAGACGCGACCCGACACTTCCGGCTCGCTCGGTCTCATAAGACCAGGAACAGCATTGGCCGGATTGAAAAGGCAAGCTTCGCGTAATCTCACCCAGCGGGGAAAACCTACCGCGTGGGGCTGCGGCGCGTATCCTTGTTCGCTTGGGAAGGGCACACCATGGTAATCATCGCAGCCGCTCCGCCGGCGGCGCCCTCGCGCGCCTGGTATAAAATCCCCTACGTCCAGGTACTTATCGCAATCCTGATCGGCGTCATGGTCGGCTACTTGTGGCCTTCTGTCGCGACAAATGACTGGATCAAGGCGCTCGGCGATGGATTCATCAAGCTGATCAAAATGCTCGTCGCGCCGATCATCTTTTGCACCGTGGTATCCGGCATTTCGCACATTCAAGATGCCGGAAAGGTCGGTCGGGTCGGCATTAAGGCGCTGGTCTATTTCGAGGTTGTTTCCACTTTCGCTTTGTTACTCGGTCTGGTCATAGGCAATCTGTTTCCGATCGGCCATGGGCTCGCGGTCAAGCCCGATGCGGCGGTTGTGGCCGGCCTAGTCAACAAATCCGAAGCGCAGAAAGGGGTCGATTTCGTTCTCAACATCATTCCGGACAGCGTGGTCGGGGCGCTGGCGCGGGGCGACATCCTGCAAGTGCTGCTGTTTGCTATTCTGCTCGGCTTTTCACTGATGGCCCTGGGCGAGAAGGGAGAGCGGTTGCGTGGGATCATTGACGATGCCGCGCACGCTGTATTTGGCGTCATCGCCATCGTGATGAAGGCGGCTCCGATCGGCGCCTTTGGCGCTATGGCCTTCACGATCGGCAAATTCGGACCAGCTGCGCTCGGCAATCTCGTCGGATTGGTCATCCTGTTCTATGCCACGGCCGCGCTTTTCGTTGTGCTTGTGCTGGGTCTGATTGCGCGCTTGATCGGCTTTTCCATATTCAAGTTTATTGCCTATATCAAGGATGAACTATTGATCGTGCTGGGTACCTCGTCCTCGGAAAGCGTGCTGCCGCAGCTGATGAAAAAGCTGGAACGGCTGGGTTGCTCGAAGCCGCTGGTGGGCCTCGTGGTGCCAACCGGATACTCATTCAATCTCGACGGTACCAACATTTACATGACGTTGGCGACGTTGTTCATCGCGCAGGCGCTCGACGTTAACCTGACCTTGGGCCAGCAGTTCACAATCATAATCGTAGCGATGCTTACGTCGAAAGGCGCAAGCGGTGTCACTGGCGCCGGTTTCATCACGCTCGCAGCGACCCTGACGGTTGTCAGTCCCGCGCTGGTACCAGGCATCGCGATCGTCTTCTCGATCGATAAATTCATGAGTGAGGTGCGTGCACTGACAAACGTCACGGGGAATGGTGTTGCTGCTATGTTTGTGTCCTGGTGGGAAGGCGAGCTCGACCAAGCGAGCGTACGCAAGCGCCTGAACCAGGAGGACCGGCCCACCAATGTCGGGACATTCGAATAAGACGGGGCAAGTGGCAGTGTTCAGCGGCCGGCGAAAGAATATGGCGCCGCTCATGAGCCTTCGATTTGCCGTCAACGAAGTCGCGGTCGGCTGAATGCGTTGATCGATCACGTACTGACAATAGCGCTCAGACGGTCGCAGCAGCGGAGCCCCTTCGGATGGCGATTGCTCTGTGAGAACACCAATCCTTGATCTTGCCGTAAGCTCGAACTCCGCGCACCAGAGAAGTAGATGCACGTTCTCGGACCTCCGCGAGACCGGCCACGTCATCGGCCTCAATATCAAGCTCGCGGAGCGGACACTCCAAACCCACGGCGCGACGATGGCCTACCCCAGGGCATGCGGCTCGCCGCGACCTAGCCTCGGCTTAAGGTCTTTGCTGCTATGAGGTGTGTAACCCGACGTCCTCAGGGCGGCGCAGGAATTCCTCAACGGGCACGCCGACAATGCGGATAAAATTCGTGATCTACCGCAAATGACTATCAAATGCGCGGGGACAGAGTGATATCGATCGAAAGCCCAGCGTATATCGAACATTCGCAATGCCCCCAAGCAAAATGGCCTGCGCCTTGCAAAAGCGTAGACACGAAACCAGCGGGCATGACGCGGCGTAATGGAGCGGCTTGCCGCGTAGCGGCACGATTGGTCATTTCAAGGGCTTGGAAGTTAGTCGGCGCGCGCGATGAGCTCGGTTGATGATAAGCTCAGTGAGATCAGGTCGGTACGCAACCACATTTGGCGTTGTCGTAAGTTGCTTCAGACAGAATTACCTGATGCGGAGCGGAAGCTCATTGAGAACAGCCTTCTTGAACAGCATTCTGCCTTTGAGAAGCTTTTAGCGAAAACATTTCCTTTGACGTTCCGGCTCTGAAGTAAGTTTGCCGCCGGTGCCGCGGATGCTTTCTGGACATGGGCACAGAGAGTTGCCCAAGCGCCCCTCTTAGCCCATCACAGTACAAATTCATTAGATAAAGCCGTAAGGGGCTCAATTGCCAATTCGAGGAATATCGCCGGAAGCTGACGTAGACTGCCTTTCTCGATCCGATGACCGATCTTCGACGTCAGAGCGAACCGGTCCCCCGTCAAAATCCCGCAACAAAGGCACCGCCTTCCCCGTCTTCGCGATCACCGTGAACGCTGCGGCGTGCGGCAGAACACCAACCAGATCGTCGCCACTCGATAAAGTTGGAACAGGCACTTCGTCCACGCCGATCTAGCCATACTGATCGACGGAGGTCACGAGATTCAAGTTCATCCGGCAGGTTCGAGATCAAGCGTTTTGACCCCGCGCCTGTTTCGGAGAGGGTCTCTTTCACGAATTGGACTGCTCCTTTGCAGACACTTGGGCTTTGCCGCGTCCGGTAGGCCGCTACCCTAGCTTGAGGACGAGCCGCGATCGCACATTGCAAACAGGACCTGTTGTGACCGGACTTATGGTGTAGCGGAGCTTTGACATGCGTAGCCAACTACACAATCCGACGTCATCGCTCGAAACGCGGATTCACCAAGGGTTTTGATCTGTCTGGAAGACGGTCCGCTAGTGCTATCGTCCGGCATGTCTCGGTCGAGGGAATAAAGGAGCCGCTCCGACCTGGCAGGTCTCTCTGCCGAAACTGCAGCGTTTCGGTGACGTTTGGCTTTCACGTCGTCGCATCGATACAGGCGTTGATCTTCGTAACCGAACACGCCTGCAGTTTCATTCCGGCCTGCGCAAATCGACCTAATGACTCCCGCCTTTTTCGCAGTCGTCTCATCGCTATCGGAACTTTGGACTTGCCAACGATCGGAGCTCTTCAGTCGAGCTTATAAGCGACTTGGAAGAATATGCCCCAACGCTCCATGCTGTACTTCGCAAATTCAGGTCCAGCGATCGTGCCCGGGCCACCGCAGCCGCTGCACATGAAATCGCTGTCCTTTTTGGTCCACATAGCCCAATAGCGGCCGCCTATGCCCACGCTGAAATTGTTGGTGAGGAAGTAAGACAACACTCCTTGAACCTGCACTCCGCCGCCCCCATTGCCGCGTTGATCAAAGAAGGTCGTCGTCGGGCGCAAGAGATGGTGGTCACGACCACTGAAATCGGTCCAGGGCAGGTACGCGACGTCGGCACTGACGTGCCAGCGCTCCGCGAACATGGTCTCTCCGCTCACTCCGATGCGCGGAGCATTCCAATGGGTATCCTGGCTGCCGATGATCCGTTGGTCGCCGGGCGCCAGACATGGAGATGAGGGGTTGGCGTGCTGCACGCAGCCTGGCGTGTCTGAGTTCTGGCCGTAATATGTCCAGCCGATGAATCCACCGAGCTTGTAGTTGGCGCCGCGCAGGAGATCATAGCCAGCGTCAGCCGTGTAGTATGTAAACCTTCCGTTCGCCTGACCTGAGATCGTGTCGGAATAGGATATTGTGCTTTCGATCCCCCAGTCTTCATCGTTCATCTTTCCGCTGTTGAAACGCCCGGTGCCAACATAACCCTTCAAAAATATCCCCCAAGGGCTGTCAAGACGGCCAAATAATTCCCCGGAAAGCCCGTCCAGTTCGTGATAGGTGAGCCTCGACTCAAGAATGCTTGGATCTCCAGGGATTACCGGCACGGCGCTGTTGTCCCATTGGAATCGTCCCCGGCTGAGCCACAGCCTTGAGCCGGCCTCGAACGACCAACCGGCCGTGTAGGCAATTGGCCGTACGGTGTCGGTAGCTTGTGCGTATAGCGGCGGGTCGAACCATTGCGTCGCCCGAGGGTCGGCGCCAAAATGGTAGTTGAGAGCGAGCTTTCCGATCTGATAGCTGCTGGAAAGGCTGGTTGTGTTCGCTGGAAGAATTGCAGGCGGTGGAAACTGCACGGTCGGAGGTGTCGCCACGCTCGGCCCACCAAATTGCAAATAGTCATACTCGAATTTGACGGACCATGCCGGCGTCAGCGCCTGCTCGACGCCGACGCCAACGATGCCTCCAACACGACCATAGTCGAAGTGGGTCGTCTCCTGAGACATGAAGCCAAAATATTCATTATTGTTGACGACGTCCCCGCGATTGTTCTGCCAAGCCACGCCTCCCTTGAGGTAAGCTAGGGCGCGACCCTGCGCGCCAAACGCGTAACCTACACGGCCGGTCCCGGCGACAAAGACGGCTGGGCTTGCCTTGCAGTTTGCACTCACAACAATGCCGGAGGCTGCGAGGCAGCTGTTTGTGCCGTCGGAAATAGCCCGGCTAGCGTCAAGCTCGACACCAAAAACCCAGCTGCTATTCTGCCAATTGTAGCCGATTTGGCCACCTGCCAGGAAGGCAGGGGTATCGACGACGTCGCCATAGATTGAGGGACCGTAAGGATTACTGAAGGACGTGCGGCCGTAACCACCGCCGACATGCGCGCCAACATATCCTCCTGACCAGCTCCACAGCGCCGATGGTAGCTTTACTGTTGGCTCAAGGTCCGCGGAGTTGGCTGCACCGCCTCCAAGGATCGCAACTGTGGCGGCTACCCAAGTACGTACTCCAGATCGCATCGTAACTCCACTGTCGCGACGTGCGCCATCTATCGATGGCCGGATGACAATTAGCTACGCTCGTAGCCACGTGCCCGTCGGTGGACCAGCTACCAATCTTGGTGGGGCGAGGCCTCTTTCCTCCCTACTGCTTGCTTCGAATTCCTCGGCGCAATGACAGCCTGATTCGCATCAGTTCGACGGCTTGTCGCGATATTGTTGCGATCTTGCAGCTCGGACGCTCTTTTCCGAGCGAAGACGCTCGAACGTTGCTGTTTGTTGATGCCAGCTCGTCGCAAACCTGCCCTTCTCTCCACCGCGCCTGGGACCACGCGACGACATTCGTCACGCAAAGTATTAAAGTTCTCTCTGAGACAAAACATAGCGGCGTCTGGGTCATCACGCCCAGTAAAGTGGCCGCAGAAGCGCATCAAGTCCGGCCTGCAAGACGTCAACGTCGCTTTTGGCCTCAGATCTCGCGCTTGAGCGTGTTTTGTCTGAACAGTAATTGTCGCTAGAACAGCGAGGGCCGCTACAAGGCGATATGCCATGCAGATCCAATAAGTGCGTCGCTTTTGGTTCACCACATTTCTCTTAAGCTAGATGTCCTTCTATCGCCTTGCGAAATGAGCAACATGGCCCGTCAAGCAGAAAACAAGCAAAGCTTTTCCAGCATAGGCGGCAGAGACGCGCTCTCTTATCTTCCCCGATCAGAGCGGCGCTCTCGGGTCGTTCACGCCCCCATATTCGCGGCCAAATCCAACTTGATTTGCGGCCGAGCAGCGGGCAAGAAACTGGCATACGAAGCTCTTGCGGCTGGTCTCAGCGCACGAGCAGCCTGTGAGCGCCGCTGGGGCCTGTTGATAATCCGGCCATCACACGATGACCCGATTGGCTCGCGGCAGACCCTAACCATCTTTGCTGCGGTGGGATTTGGACAAACGACATTCCGAGAAGAGGATCGAATCTGGGCCGCGATCCCGGCTAATCCCGCGTCAAGCAAATCCACCGCGCGATGATGCCATAACCGTTTGAAAGAGAGTAAGCCGCAAGCCGCTCACCCAGTCGGGACCTGGCGTCTATGACGCATGCTGTCATGCCAAATTCAACTATCTGCGGAAGAGCGGCGCGCGGACATCGAAGACCGCGCTTCGCGCCGGCGTCCGCTCTTCAATCCAGCAGAGCCAACGCTAAGACGTTCCGCTCTGATCTCGCATTGCGCCGCCCGCTTCGGCGCAGCTTGACCCGCACCAGCTATGCCGAGCAATAACACTTCGCATGCTGGACTATTCACAACCAAGGACCTTGCCAATTACGCTTTCCAGGTGACATTCGAATTCTTTACTGCCCGATGTGCGGCTTCGAGAGACGACAGCCGCCAGCCTTATCTCATACAACCTGACGCTACGTGCGGTTCAAGCCCTATTGCGTGCCGCCGCGACGATATTCTTTCCTCGTAGCCTCGAAGCGCTTGGGCGCCCCACGGTCGGCGACGTCGGTCTGCTCACCGGCGAGGGCGTCAAGTTCCGCGTCACCGTTCAAACCGACGGTACGGAGAGACTTAAAAATCGTGACCGTCTCCTCCCTTGCCTGCAACTGGCTGATCGTCAGTTATCCGGCGCCATTATCCGACCAATGATCCGTGCCAATCTCAACAGCGATCGAGGCCAGGTGGTCACTTCTAGCGATCCAAAGAGGAGGTGGACGACCTCGTCCGCGTTGAGGTTCGTTGACGGTGGCGTTAGCCCGTCGAACCGGTCCTCGCATCGATGCAGACGCCTCCAAAGGGGTCGCCATCGAATCCGCCTCGCGTCGGCTGTCCGTGTCCGATTGAAGATGCCATCATCGGAAGCCAGACGGATACCGGCCATTGCGGGACACTGCGCTGGGCGGGACGTACAAACTTCACCACGATCAAGCAACACGCGCACATTCCTCCAGCGGCACGCAAATTGCTGGGATGAGGAGCCAAGAGCCGCCACAAGGAAAGCGGCGCGATAGCTCTCG
>NZ_JAQOSR010000253.1:0-8980 GCF_046718885.1 Bradyrhizobium sp. UFLA01-814
GGCCACGCCTCGTTCTACACCGATTCCATCCAACCAATCAGCAGGGATCAAACACGAAAGCAGGGACCCATAACCACCGATGCTGATTGACGCGCGTCGTCGGAACGACGAGTCCCTTCAACAACACCCGCCGCGGCGTATGGGTCCCTGCTTTCGCAGGGACGACAGTGGTACGTAACCAACGGCTTGGTTTCACCCATTCGCCGCCTTCACCACCACGAGGTTCTCGTCCGGCGTCGCCGGGTGGCGCTTGAGGTGATCGCGGCGCAGCGCGATCTCGTCGCGGACCAATTCGTAGCCGAGCTTGAACGTGTCCATTCCGTCGCCGGAAACGGTGCCGTCGCGCAGCCCGATCACCGCGCCGCGCAGGATCGCCTCCAGCTCGTCCTGCAATTCGTCGAGATGCTCGGCGCAAGTGGCGTGCTCGACGCGCTCGCCGATGTCGAGGATCCTGCCCGCCAGCTCGCTGGCCTTCTCCGGTGCGACGCGGGTGATCTTGGTGTAGATCGCCGCGAAGATCGAGCCGATGATGCTGAGCGCGGCGGCAGCGAGATACATCACGTCGCTGTAGCGATCCATGAACGACTTGGTGTCGTCGTTGATGTATTCGGCGGCGCCCTGATGGGCGACGATGAAGGCGTCCTTGTCGGTCGCCGCCGGCTCGATCTTGGAGGCGAAGCCGTCGTCGAGCGCAAGTTCCGACTTGTTCTCATAGACGATGCGCGCGAGCTCGGCGGCTGTCGTCGTGGACATCGAGGATTGCGCGACCAGCAGCCATTCCAGCCCGATGGTGTCGACCTCGTCATCGGGGATCGCCGGCGAGGACGACAGCATGCCGGTCGAGACCGTCTCCTCCGAAATCGCCGGGTATTTGCGCGCCAGCGCCTTGGCCGCGTCGATCGCATTCAGCGTGAAGCCGCCGGCGCGCTTGGCATATTGCTCGTAGGCCTTGTCCTTCACGATCTTCGAGGCATGCTCGATCGCGAGCACGGCGGCAAAGCCGGAGGCGAACAGCTTGTCGAAAGGTGTGTTCGGCGGCGCCTGCTGTACCCGCTGCGCCGCGTCGGGGCTGTCGGCAATCTCGAGCGCGCTGCGCACGAAATTGACGTTGCTCTCGCCGTCGCCGACGACCGCGATCCGCTTCTTCTTGAGCTCGCTCAGCGATTTGATCTTCTTGCCGCCGGGGCTGAGCACCAGCACCACGTCATGCTCGAGGATCGCGATGGCGCGGGCACGCGGCGGCACCCTTGCGTCGGTGCGCAGGATGGCCAGCGAGGCGTCGCGGCGATCGAATTGCGCCAGCGCCTTGGCGTTGTCGGGGTTCGGCGCGATCTTCAGCCGCAGCCGCGACGAATTGTTCTTCAGCACGGTGGCAAGCTTGGCGGCGAATTTCGCCTCCGGGCCGTTGGCATCGCCGACCGCGAACACCAGCGTTTCGGAATTGCGCAGCCAGAGGCGGCCGCCGATCACGGTGACCGCGCTCAGGAGCAGCGTCAGCAGGGTGAAGACGATGATCTGCGCGCGGTTGGTCTTGACGACCGGTTTGGCGACCGGAGGGCGCGGCGGCGTCGGCGCAGGCGAGGGGGCTTCGGCACTCATGGCTGATCACCTGGCTGATCACTTGGCTCATCACCCGTCCGGGACGGCCCGCTGCCGCAACAACCCGATCGGCGCGGCGCTGCCCGGTGAATCCGTAAATGACTATAAAAGAAAGAAAATTTCCTGTGTTGCCGACGATATACCTCCCCGGGGGGAATGCAAACCGGCCGCCGGCCGTAACCTTAATCCCGGCCGGCCTGCGCCGCGATGCCACATGACCATTGCCACTATCGACGCCCGGACCGAGATGTGATTTTCGAGCAGGCGCAGGTGCATTCCGGCGCCGGAGATGTCATAAATGAGACACGCTTCGGTTTGCGGAATTGTGCTGACGGCCTGACCCGGATTTCTTGCAATCACATTCATCGAAGTAAAAGGGCGTCAGCTTGTTGTTTCCTTCCATGTCATCGTCGGTGTCGGTTGGTGCCCTGGTGGGATGGATGTTGCTTCTCACCGCAAAGCACATCATCGCCGACTTCATGCTGCAGAACGCCTGGATGGCGATCGGCAAGGACCAGAAGACCGGCTGGGCCATGCCGCTGCTGGCGCATTGCCTGGTCCATCTCGCGGTCGCGCTGGCGCTGATCCTGGTGGTGGCGCCGCGGTTCTGGTACGTCGCCTTCATTGACTTCGTGATCCACATCATCGTCGATCGTTGCAAGGGCATCTGCGCCTCGCATTTCGGCGTGACGCTGGAGTCCGGCCATCCCTGGTTCTGGACCCTGATCGGGGTCGACCAGGCGCTGCACCACCTCACCGGCTTCGTGCTGTCGATCTACATGGCCGCGAACTGAGCGGTTCGCGCGCACCTTTCCTCACATCCTGGACCAGAAATCCAGCCGGGCCGCGGCGGGCGGATGTGATTCGCGCGCAACGGGCAAGACCCTCCGGAAGCGACCGGAGGCCGTGGTTAACCTTTCGTTAGAGGATTACGCGGCATCTTCCCGATCGAGGGGGATTTGCAAATGTTTTCAAGCCGCGACGCCTTCGAGAACGATGCCTGCCCGGTTGCCGACGACCTGCTCGGCCAGATGTATCGCGCCAATCCGAACGGGCTCTCGTTGCTGGTTGCCAATGTCGCGCCCGATGTCAGGGCGCAGCTCGCGCTGTTCTGCTATCGCCGCAGCCATCTGCACGCACTCGCGGTCGCGATCGCGTCGAGCTGCAGCGAGTGGGAGCTGGCGAATTCCGGTGGTCGTGTCGGCTCGACGCTCTACGCGCTGTCGCGCGAGCCGGTCCGCGCCGCGACCGTTTCGCATGGCGGCCGCAAGCCGATCACGCTGTCGACCAAGCCGCTGTCGACCTTCGCGCCTGTCGTCGATGACGACCTCGACGACGAGGACGTCAGCGAGACGGTGACCGTGACGGCTTAAGCATGATCCGGAAAAGTGGAAACCGGTTTTCCCTCGCGACAAACGCGGAACGCGTTTGCGCGGAGATCATGCGCAAATAAAAGAGCCGTGCTCAACCCGGCTGCACGCTCGGGATGAGCGGCAGCCCGTGCCGGCGCCGCGCCATCGCGCATTCCGCGTCGCCCGGCTGGCAGGTCCGGCACACCTCCGGCCGCACCGCATAGACCTCGCAGCGCGTTGCTTCTCCGACCCGGCCCGATAGCGCCGAGCAGCGGTCGCCCTCGCAGCGCATGCCTGATTGTCGCGCGTTGACGAATCGCGCCGGGATCAGATCGAGCTGCGCGTCGTCCTCGATGGTGAAGCGCGGCCAGTTCTCCGAATAACTGCAGCAGGCACCGCAGGACTGGCAGGGGCTTGCGTCGGCCGCGTCGATCGCGTTGTCGGCCATCAGGTGTCCCTCGGCGCTTCCCAGACCAGGCTGCGCCGCCAGCGCGCCCTGAGCAGGTCGCGCCGCTCCGGATATTTCTCGTCGTGATAGACCGCCGTGACCACACGGTCGGTGCGGAAGCTGCGGAAATCCCTGCGTAGCTCGCACCAGGCGGCGAGCAGCCGCACCGCCTCGTGATAGCCGACCGCGATCGGCCAGATCGTGCGCTCGCTATCGCGGCCATGCTCGTCGCGATAGTTCAGCGTAATCTTCTTGCCCTCATGGATCTGGCTGCGGGTCCTGACCATGTCGATGCGGTCGGGCTCCCGGTTCCAGGCCGAGCGGGCCCGGCTTGCCGGCTCCAGCACGAACGGCCGCAGCCGGTCGGGTACGGTCTCGGCGATCTTGGCCATCAGGTCCTCGGCCGCGCGCGCCAGCGCCGGATCGGCGTGGCCCACCACCCATTGCGCGCCGAGCACGCAGGCCTCGATCTCGTCGGGTGTCAGCATCAAGGGCGGCAGGTCGAATCCCTTCTCCAGGATGTAGCCCATGCCGGCCTCGCCGCGGATCGGCACCCGCTGTTCGATCAGGCTGGCGATGTCGCGATAGATCGTCCGCTTCGATGTCTCGAGCTCGGCGGCGATTGCATCGGCGGTCAAAGGCTTACGGGTGCGGCGGAGCACCTGGATGATCTGAAACAGCCGGTCGGCGCGTCTCATGGCAACTCTCTCGATCGCTCTCTTGGCACGTGTCTTGTCGAGTGTCTTGTCAGCTCTCTTGGCAGCTCTCTCGGCAGCTGTCTTGACGAGTGTCTTGACGGGGCTCGTGGTCTCTCGGTGCGCAGACTTTTCTGGGTCCCGCCCGGCTGCTGCTGACAGCATGTTGGCAGCAGGTGGGGGCTATATCAGGACAACACCTCAAGTGAAGGGAATTTGTCCATGACGAATCTTGACGAACTCGGTTTCCGGCAGGCGCAAGGCTTTGCGCTGGAACAGCTGGTCACGGTCTACTCCACTTCCGGCGACCTGCGCTGGGCCCTGGTCGCGCTGATCGCACAGTCGATCAGCACGGTTTGGTCCTACGGGCGGGCACGGCTGGTCAAGCGCGTTCGCGAGGCGGTTCGCCGCCTCGCACCCGTCGGCCCGTTCGACAGTGAATGCCACTACTGCTGACACCATGCTGGCAGCAGGGGACGGCTAGCTTCAATTCACGACCACAGGCGATCGGGAGCTTCATATGATTACGCTTTTTGGCTTTGGCACGGGCTTCGGCTTGCCGGAAATCAGCCCCTTCGTGACCAAAACCGAGGTCCAGCTCAAGATGGCCGGGCTCGACTATCGCAAGGAGAAGGCGATGCCGCCGGCCTCTCCCAAGGGCCAGCTGCCGTTCATCGCCGACGACGGCGAGACGATCGCCGATTCGACCTTCATCCGCGCCCATATCGAGGGCAAATACGGCTTCGATTTCGACGCGCCGCTCAGCCTGCAGGCGCGCGCCCAGGCCTGGGCCTTTGAGCGCATGATCGAGCATCACGTCTACTGGGCGCTGGTCGGCGCGCGCTGGGTCGACGACACCAATTTCGCCAAGGGGCCCGCGCATTTCTTCGACGGCGCGCCCGACCATATGCGCGACAAGATGCGCGAGGACGCCCAGTTCCGCGTTGCCGAGAACTATCTGCTGAGCGGGCTCGGCCGCCACGGGCCGGACGAAGACGTCGATCTCGCGATCCGCTCGCTGTTCGCGCTGTCGGTGCAGCTCGGCGACAAGCCGTATCTGATGGGCGTTGCGCCGTGCGGCACCGATGCCACCGCGTTCGGCGCGCTGGCGGGAATCCTCACCCCGTTCTTCGATTCGCCGCTGCGCGAGCGCACCGAGAAGTTCGACAATCTTACCGCCTATGTCGGCCGGATGATGAAGCAATATTATCCGGAATTCGCCTGGGCGCCGCTGCAGCAGCAGGCGGCCTAAGCCGGCGCGGCAGGAGCGGGCTCGCCCTTCAATGCGGCGAGCTCCGCCTCGAGCTCGGCAATGCGCTGGTCGCGCGAGGCCAGCGCTGCCGCCACGTCGGCCGCGTCGAACTTCTGCGGAATATGCTGCGGGCAGTTGATGTCCCACGCTGTGACCTTGAACAGGATCACCTGCTCGGGCCGCGCCCGATACCCCTGCGGCATCAGCGCGCGCGTCAGCGCCGGATCGTCCTCCACCACCTTAGCCTCGCCCCACAGCTTGACGCGGCGGCGGTGCGCATAATCCATCACGAAGATATACGCCTTGGCATTCTCCGACAGGTTGCCCTGGGTGATGAACTGGCGGTTGCCGCTGTAATCGGCGAACGCGATGGTTTGCTTGTCGAGCACCTTGATAAAGCCCTTCGGCCCGCCGCGATGCTGGATGTAGGGCTGGCCGTCGGCTGACGCGGTCGCGAGATAGAAGCTGTTCACCTCGCCGAGGAAGCCGGCGAGGTTCTCGTCGATCTCGCTTCGCCAGCCGCCATGTGCCTCGACCTCGGCGTAGGTGGCGCGCGAGCCCTTGCGGGTCTGGATCGCCTTCACCGCCGGACTGAATGCGACGTCGCTCGCATAGCTGTGACCATCTGACATCGGAGCCTCCCGTGACGGGCGCCTGAAGCGGTTGTCCTCGCCGCTTAAAATGGACATTCCCAGATCGTAAGCAATCTTGTGCATTGACACTTCACTGTTGCCGATTATGCAATAGTGCTCATGGACCGGATCGACGCCATGCAGGCCTTCGTCGCGGTGGCGGACCTTGAGGGCTTCGCCCCCGCCGCGCGCAAGCTCGGGCTGTCGCCGTCCGCCATCACGCGGCTGATCGCGGCGCTGGAGGAGCGGCTCGGCGCGCGGCTGCTGCAGCGGACCACGCGGCAGGTGACGCTGACCGACGCCGGCTCGCGCTATCTGGAGCGGGCGCGCCGGATCCTCGCCGACGTCGAGGAGGCTGAGGATGCGGTGGAGAGCGAGCGCACCCGCCCCGAGGGACGCCTCGTGATCTCGGCGCCGTTCGGCTTCGGGCGGCTGCATGTCAGCCCGGTGGTGAGCGCCTATCTGAAGCGCTATCCCGATGTCGGCGTCGACCTGCGGCTGTCGGATCGAAGAATCAACCTCGTCGAGGACGGCGTCGACCTCGCGGTCAGGATCGGGCACCTGCCGGATTCGACGCTGGTGGCGCGGCATGTCGGCCGGATGCGCCGCATCGTGGTGGCGTCGGCCGGCTATCTCAAGCTTCGCGGCAGGCCGAAGCGGCCGGCGGATCTCACCGCCCATGACACGATCCAGTTCGGCGCCATGACCGCGACGCCGGATTGGCGCTTCATGGAGGATGGCCGCGAGGTCCGCATTACCCCTACGCCGCGCTTCACCAGCAACAGTTCGGACGCTGCCATCCAGTATGCCGAGCAGGACGGCGGACTGACCCGGGTGATGGCCTACCAGGCCGCCGAATCGCTGAAGGCGCGACGGCTCCAAATCGTGCTCGCCGAGTTCGAGCAGCCGGCGGTGCCGATCCACGTCGTCTATCCGACGACGCGGCTGTTGTCGGCCAAGGTGCGGACCTTCATCGATCTCGTGACCGAGATCACCGACTGGTATTTCGACTAGCTCACCGGCGGCTTCTTCGGCACCACGCGGAAGGTGCCGTTGGCGCGCGCGATGGTCACCCCGTCGGCCTTGATCAGGCTCTGCGCGAAGCAGATCGTGCTGCCGGTCTTGATCACGTCGCTCTCGATCGCGAGCCATTGTCCGACATTGGCGGAGCCTATGAAATCGACCGCGAGCGAGATCGTGACGAACGAGGTGGTCCAGCCGGTCGCCTGGCCGCAGCTATAGCCCATCGCGTTGTCGGCAAGCGCGGCGATCAGGCCGCCATGAATCAGGCCGCGGCCGTTGGTGTGCGGCCTCGCCAGCCGCAGGCCGATGATGACGGCTCGCTCGGTCTTCTTCTGGTAAAGCGGCTCCCAGGGCTCGGTGAGCGGGCTCTTGCGGAACAGCGGCTCGAAGCCTTGAGGGACGTCCTGGGGAGTATCGGGGACGACTTGCGTATCGGTGCTCATCTGAAAGCTCGCATATGACGTTGGGTTGACGCCATTGAACGCGATGTCGATGACGGTTTCACCGCCTACAAAGTTTTAAACGGGATTTGCGCGGGTGTTTGAATGTAGCGCGGGCCTGTCGCCACATCTCCTGCTGTCATCGCACGGCTTGACCGGGCGATCCAGTATTCCAGAGACCGCACGGCATGAATCGAGAAGCCGCGGCGTACTGGATACCCCGCATGCGCGGGGTATGACGGCTGAGTGTGTAACGGAGAGGTTGCTCGACGAAAGAAACAGCGATCTCGCCTAGAACGGCAGCCCCACATAGTTCTCCGACAGCGAGGTCGAGGCCGCCTTCGAGCTGACGAGGTAGTCGAGCTCGGCGATCTGGATGCGCGCGGCGAATTCGCCCTCGTCGGGGAATTTGTGCAGCATCGAGGTCATCCACCAGGAGAAGCGCACCGCCTTCCAGACCCGCGCCAGCGCGCGTCCCGAATAGCCATCGATGCCAGCGGAGGACTTCTCGTCGTAATATTCGCGCAGCGCCTGCGACAGATAATGCACGTCGCTGGCGGCAAGGTTGAGGCCCTTGGCGCCGGTCGGCGGCACGATGTGCGAGGCGTCGCCGGCCAGGAACATGCGGCCGAACCGCATCGGCTCGGCGACGAAGCTGCGCAGCGGCGCGATGCTCTTTTCGATCGAGGGGCCGGTGACGATCTCGTCGGCGGCCTTCTGGTCGAGGCGCCGCTTCAACTCGTCCCAGAACCGATCGTCCGACCATTGGTCGACATGATCGTCGAGCGGGCACTGCACGTAATAGCGGCTGCGGTGGGACGAGCGCATCGTGCACAGCGCAAAGCCGCGCTCGTGGTTGTTGTAGATCAGCTCCGGCGAGACCGGCGGCGTCTCGGAGAGGATGCCGAGCCAGCCGAACGGATACACCCGCTCGTAGCTGGTGATCGCCGAAGCCGGCACGCTGGCGCGGCTGATGCCGTGGAAGCCGTCGCAGCCGGCGATGAAATCGCAGGCGATCTCGTGGGTGACGCCGTCCTTGACGTAGCTGACGCGCGGATGATCGGTGTCGAAATCGAGCGGCTTGACGTCGGCCGCCGAGTAGATCGAGGTCAGGCCGGCGGCCTTGCGGGCATTCATCAGGTCGAGCGTGACCTCGGTCTGGCCGTAGATGGTCACGGTCTTGCCGGTCGAGCCATGCAGGTCGATGCGGTGCCGCGCACCGCCGAACGCCAGCTCGAGACCGTGATGAATCAGGCCCTCCTGGTGCAGCCGGGCCGCGGCGCCGACGCTCTCGATCAGCGACACGGTGCCTTCCTCGAGCAGCCCGGCGCGAATCCGCCCCAGCACATAGTCCGGGGTCTGCCGCTCAAGAATGATGTTGTCTACGCCGAAAGTATGAAGTAGTTGCCCAAGCAACAGTCCGGCCGGACCTGCGCCAATGATTGCTACTTTTGTCCGCAATACCTTGTCCTCCCGATCGGATAGGCTTTTAGCCGGTGCCCGCGCCGCGGGGCGCGCCGTCAACTTGCCAAGGCAACT
>NZ_JAQOSR010000254.1:0-8978 GCF_046718885.1 Bradyrhizobium sp. UFLA01-814
GGGCTGTCGCCGATCCTGGTGAAGGAGATCTTCACCATCATCCGCCGCGTCAATGAGGAGCAGGGCATGTCGATCCTGCTGGTCGAGCAGAATGCCAAGATCGCGCTGGAGACGGCGCATTACGGCTATGTGCTGGAGATCGGCCGCGTCGTCATGAACGATACCTGCGAGCGGCTGATGAATTCACCCGACATCCAGGAGTTCTATCTCGGCGCCAAGGAAGCCGGCGCGCGGGGCGAGCGGCGCTGGAAAAAGAAGAAGACGTGGCGTTGAGAAGGACTTGGCGCTGAAGAAGGCTCGCGTCGACGAAAGTCGACGCTGCGTTGAGAGAGGGTTGGAGCTAGATTTCAGGCTTGGCTCGCAAACAAGACCGGCACAACAACCCGGCGCGCGAGGCAGGCGGCAGAGGAGGGAGCGCGCATGGCAGGACCAGCGGTGCTGACGGTTGCCGACACGATCGCGAGGAGCTTTCTGCTCGCGGTTCAGACGCGTGGCGACAGGCCCGCGATCCGCGAGAAGAAGTTCGGCATCTGGCAGCCGACCAGCTGGCGCGAATGGCTGCAGATTTCCAAGGACATCGCCTTCGGCCTGCAGGCGACCGGCTTTCGCCCCGGCGACGTTGGCTCGATCATCGCCAATGCGGTGCCGGAATGGGTCTATGCCGACATGGGCATCCTGTGCGCCGGCGGCGTCTCGTCCGGCATCTATCCGACCGATTCGGCGGCGCAGGTCGAATACCTGATCAATGATTCCCGCACGCGAGTAATCTTCGTCGAGGACGAGGAGCAACTCGACAAGGTGCTGACCTGCCGCTCGCGCTGTCCGACGCTGGAGAAGATCGTCGTGTTCGACATGGAGGGCCTCTCCGGCTTCTCCGATCCGATGGTGCTGTCGCTTGCCGAATTCACCGCGCTCGGCCGCAACCATGCCCAGGGCAACGATGCCTTGTGGGACGAAATGACCGGCAGCCGCACCGCCTCCGATCTCGCGATCCTGGTCTACACCTCCGGCACCACGGGCCCGCCGAAGGGCGCGATGCACTCCAATCGCAGCGTGACGCACCAGATGCGCCACGCCAACGATCTCTACCCCTCGACCGACAGCGAGGAGCGGCTGGTGTTCCTGCCGCTCTGCCATGTCGCCGAGCGGGTCGGCGGCTATTACATCTCGCTCGCACTCGGCTCGGTGATGAATTTCGCCGAGAGCCCGGAGACGGTGCCGGACAATCTGCGCGAGGTGCAGCCGACCGCGTTCCTCGCGGTGCCCCGGATCTGGGAGAAGTTCTATTCCGGCATCACGATCGCGCTGAAGGATGCGACCCCGTTCCAGAACTGGATGTACGCCCGTGCGCTCGCGATCGGCAACCGGATGACCGAGTGCCGGCTGCAGGGTGAGACGCCGCCGCTGTCGTTGCGGCTCGCCAACCGCGCGGCCTATTGGCTGGTGTTCCGCAACATCCGCCGCATGCTCGGGCTCGACCGCTGCCGGATCGCATTGACCGGCGCCGCGCCGATCTCGCCGGATCTGATCCGCTGGTATCTCGCGCTCGGCATCGACATGCGCGAGGTCTACGGCCAGACAGAGAATTGCGGCGTCGCGACCATGATGCCGGCGGACCGCATCAAGCTCGGCTCGGTCGGCAAGGCCGCGCCCTGGGGCGAGGTGATGATCTGCCCGAAGGGCGAGATCCTGATCAAGGGCGACTTCCTGTTCATGGGCTATCTCAACCAGCCGGAGAGGACCGCCGAGACGATCGACGCCAAAGGCTGGCTGCACACCGGCGACGTCGGCACGATCGACAATGAAGGCTATGTCAAGATCACCGACCGGATGAAGGACATCATCATCACCTCCGGCGGCAAGAACATCACGCCGTCCGAGATCGAGAACCAGCTCAAATTCTCGCCTTACGTCTCGGACGCGGTCGTGATCGGCGACAAGCGGCCGTATCTGACCTGCCTGATCATGATCGACCAGGAGAATGTCGAGAAATACGCCCAGGATCACGACATCCCCTTCACCAATTACGCGAGCCTGTGCCGCGCCCGCGAAATCCAGGATCTGATCCAGCGCGAGGTCGAGGCGGTCAACGTGAAGTTCGCGCGCGTCGAGACCGTCAAGAAATTCTATCTGATCGAGCGCCAGCTCACGCCCGAGGACGAGGAGCTGACGCCGACCATGAAGCTGAAGCGCAGCTTCGTGAACAAGCGCTACGCCGCCGAGATCGACGCCATGTATGGCGAGCGGGCGGTGGCATAGCCGAAGAGAAGGAAATTGGCGAGGGAGCGAGCAGGCCCGACCCTTCGCTCAACATGGGCCTTTGTTAAGGAGGAGACTGCAATGTCGAAATCGCTGAAGGCGCTGGGCCTTGCGGTGAGCGCGCTGGCGCTGACCTGTCTGCCGGCCGCAGCCCAGACCAAGGTCACCAATGAAGGCATCTCGCCGACCGAGATCGTGATCGGAACGCACCAGGACTTGTCCGGCCCGATCAAGGTCTGGGGCGTTCCGGTGTCCAACGGCATGAAGATGGCGGTCGAGGAGATCAACGCCGGCGGCGGCATCAACGGCCGCAAGATCAAGATGATCCTGGAGGATAACGGCTACGATCCGAAGAAGGCGGTGCTGGCCTCGCAGAAGATGGTCGAGCGCGACAAGGTGTTCGCGATGATCGGACCGATGGGTTCGCCGACCGTGCTTGCCGCGCAGGACGTCCTGTTCGATGCCGGCGTGCTGCAGCTGTTCCCGCTCACGGCCGCCGAATTCACCTTCAAGTTCGATCCCGCCAAGCCGCAGGAGCGGCTGAAGTTCAACAACCTCCTGCCCTATGTCGAGAGCACGCGCGCCGCGCTCAAATACATGATGGAGTGGAAGAACTTCAAGAAGCCCTGCATCATGCATCAGGATGACGAGTACGGCAAAAACGTGCTCGACGGCTTCACCCAGCAGCTCGGCGCGATGAAGGTGCAGCCGGCCTCGGTCACGAGCTACAAGCGCGGCGCCTCCGACTTCTCGGCGCAGGTCGCCAAGATGAAGGCCGACGGCTGCGACCTCGTCGTGCTCGGCACCGTGATCCGCGAGACCATCGGCGCGATGAACGAAGCGAAGAAGCTCGGCTGGGACGTGACCTTCCTCGGCGCCACCCCGACCAACGTGCTCGAAGTGCCGGCGCTCGGCAAGGAAGCCGTCGAAGGGCTCTATGCGGCGTCGGGCTTCGAGATTCCCTACGAGGACACGGCCAAGGGCAAGGTGAAGGACTGGCTGGTGAACTACAAGAAGATGTTCAACACCGACGCCAATACCCAGGCGATCATCGGCTACAACGCGGTGATGACCTTCGCCTTCTACGCGCAGAAGGCGGGCAAGGATCTCACCGGCCAGAAGATGCTGGACTCGCTGGAGTCAGGCGACAAATTCCTCGACATCTTCAGCTCGCCGCCGACCAAGTTCTCCAAGACGGACCATCTCGCCAACACCATCACACAGGTGCAGCAGGTCAAGGGCGGCCGCTGGGTGCTGGTGAAGGACAATCTGATGTTCTGAGGGGGGCGGGACATTCCTCCAGACCGTTCTGGGATGGTGCGTTAGCACCAGACCTGGTGCGCAGTTGCGCACCGGGGAACCTCGAGATTCCCCAATTCGCAATTGCGAATTGGGGTTCGATGCTTCGCATCGCCCCGGAATGACGCAGTCAGTTACCGCGCCGCCGGCCGCCACGCGGCCTCAGCGACGAGCGGGGCATCGACATAGCGGCTGACTCCATGCTGGTCGATCACAAAGGTCGGCCGAAAACTCCTGATGTCGGCGTCCTCGATCATCGCCATGCGGCGGTTGTCGAGCGTCAGCCAGCGGCCGTCGAGCCGCGCCGCGACCACCGCATGGTCCTCGCCGCCGACGAGGTCATGCAGGACGACGATCCGCAAATCTTCCGGCGCCACGCCGGCCTTGCGCAGCGCCACCAATTTCGCGATCGCATAGTCCTCGCAATCGCCGCTGCCGCGGGCGAATGTGGCGAGCGGCGTCGTCCAGACGTCGGGCTCGCCATAGGCCGCAAGATCGCTGCCCGGACGGATCGCAAGGTTGATCGCGCGGTTGATCTCGCCGAGCCGGGCGCGACCCTGACGCGCCCGTCCGGCATCGACGATCGCCAGGAATCGCAGCGCCGCCGGCGACGCACAGCCGGCGCGGTCGCTCTCGCAGGCTGCCAATTGCTCCAATTCGTCGGCGAGCTGGCGCTGCACGCCGAGCCATTTGTCGTACAGGCCGCCGTCGGCAAGCAGACTGGTCGTCAGGCCGAACGGCTCGGTCGACTTTCTGATCAGCGTCGCCGGACCGGGCGAGAGCAGCGAAGCGGCATTGAGCTCGGCAACCGGCGCGGCCAGCGCCAGGCCAAAACCCAGCATCACGGCGCGCAGCGCAAGCGGGCGAAGCGAGAATCTCATCTGACACCCCCTGTCCGCTCATCGGCGGGTGGATATTGCACCGCGCACGCGACCGGATCGTTTCATGCCGGGCAGCATGGCGAACGATCCCTTCGAATCGACTTAAGATGTGGGGAATCAGGGGAAGAGGCTAAAGGGCGCCTGCTTGGGGTCCCGAAAACTTTACCGGTTTGTGAAAGGAAGCGGCGAACCTTTTTCCACTGCTTTGCAACTCATCCTTGCCTTCTGGTTAACCCGCCGGTCCGCGCACGGGACCGCTGTGATTTGTAAGCTAAGTCACAGCTTTGGCCGGGAAATTGGGGTCAAATGCCCGCTCTGGGCTAAGGGGAAATAGAGGCAAGTACAGAAATGCCAATCAATACCACGAATACGTGGCTCAGTACGTATCTTGGCTTAAATCCCACCTTATGGTACCGTCAATCGAATCGCAATTACACGGCTCTTCACAGCGTGAGCCAAGTCACATCCAGTCAAACCGCACTTCAGGACCACCTTGCGCAAGCACAGAGTGGTTTCGCCAAGCTTTATCCGATGATATGCAGGCATAATCATTCGGATATTTTAACAATATTAACTCTCGTGCGGTGATCCGCAGTGAACTTTGTCGAGAAATTCGACGGCCTGTTGCCGAACACGGACGCTTATGCCCGTGGATACGTGCACGTCGACAGTGTCTCCACGCTTGCTCCGCCCGGCGCGATCGTCGTCGACGACGGGCAATTGCTGTTCACCGGCGACTTCAAGCGGACCGGGCTCGATCTCGTCATCGCGAAGGACGATCGGGAACTCGTCCTGCACGACTACTTCAAGGGCGAAAAGCGCGCGCCGCTGGCGTCGCCTGACGGCGCGCATCTCACCGGCGATCTTGTCAACGCACTCACCGGCTATACCCAATATGCCCAGGCCGGCGGCGCGGCGGAGCCGGCCAAGGTCATCGGCCATGTCACCAAGCTGACCGGGAACGCCACTGCCATCCGCAATGGCGTCGCGATCGTCCTGAACCAGGGCGACAACGTCAACAAGGGTGACGTTGTGCAATCCGGCGGCGACTCGACGCTCGGCATCACCTTCATCGACGGCACCGTGTTCGGTCTCGGACCGAACGCCAAGATGGTGCTGAACGAAATGATCTACGACCCGAACGGGTCGAGCAATTCGTCGCTGATGAGTCTGGTCTCGGGCACGATCTCCTTCGTGGCCGGCGCGACCGCCAAGCACGGCGACATGAAGGTCGATACGCCGGTCGCGACCATGGGCATCCGCGGTACCGCGGTGCTGGTCGAAATCGATTTCGACGTGCAGGGCACCGGCGGCGTGCCGCCGGCCAAATTCCAGGTGCTGGTCGAGCCCGACGGCACCACCGGCTCCTACATCCTGTTCGACAAGACGACGCTCAATCCGATCGCGACCGTCGATCAGGCCGGCACCCAGACCATCGTCAACGGCCAGGGCAGCGTCAGCTTCGTCTCGTCGGCGCAACTGTCGACCGATGCGCAGAAGCTCATCTCCGACGTGTTCGCGCTGAAGTTCACCGACAACAACAATCCTAACACCAAGCTCACGACGAACTTCACGGACAGCGTCGTGCCGGTGTCGACCAGCTTCAAGCTCACCAGCAGCGACAGTGGCGCGCCGATCATCATTCTGCTGACCTTCGTCAACACGACCGGACCTCAGGCCGGCGGCGCTCCCAACAGCAGGCTCGATCACATCCCGGGGCCGCCGCAAGTCGTGACCCAGGACGCGGTGTTTACCGAGCGGTCGGGGCTGACCCAGAGCGGGCTGTTCGACACCGCGACGGGCCAGATCAAATGGCTGGACCTCAATGTAGGTGACACGCCGAGTGCGAAGGTCGACTATTCCGCGTTCAGCTACCGGGACGCCAACGGCAGCGACGTCACCTCATCGCTGACTGCTGCGCAGCTTGCGGCCATCAAGGCCGTCGAGATCCCCTTGCTGCTCGAGCCCAATCCGAACAACAAGAATGCCGGTTCGGCGACCTGGACCTACAGCCTCGCCGACAGCGCGTTCGACTTCCTGGCCGCCGGGGAAACGCTGACGCTGACCTATGTCGCGCGCGTGGACAATAATTTCGCGCCGAACAACGAGACCACGTTCAAGACCTTCACCATCACGATCACCGGCACCAACGACACGCCGGTGGTGACATCCTCGGCGCAGGCCGGTTCGATCACCGAACTCGCCGCAACGACGAATTCCGGCCAGCCTGATACTGCGCATGGCACGCTGACATTTGCCGATGCGGATCTGACCGACACGCATACGGTCACCATCACCGGCGTCACCGAGACCGGCGTCACCAGCGGACTTGCCGGCCATGCCACTGTGCTGAGCTGGCTGTCGCTGGGCGCGCTGACCGATTCGACCGATGGCGTGACGGGATCGCGCTCCTGGACGTTCTCGGCCGCCGACAGGAGCTTCGATTATCTCGCCACCGGCGAGACGCTGACGCTGACCTACACGATCCAGATCGACGACCATCAGGGCGGCGTCGTCACGTTGCCGGTCACCATCATGATCGTCGGCACCGACGACAGGCCGGTGATCACCTCGCCGACCCAGGCGGCCGCCATCACTGAAGCCGAGGAGACGACCGCCTCGGTCGTGCCGGATACCGCATCCGGTACCGTGACCTTCGTCGATGTCGATCTCAGCGACACCCACAGCGTCACCGTCGCCGGCGTCACCGAAACGGGCGTGACCACGGGGCTTCCCGATCAGGCAACGATACTGGGCTGGATGTCGCTCGGCACGCTGACGGATTCGACCGGCGGCGTAACCGGATCGCGCGCCTGGACTTTCTCGGCCGCCGACAGGAATTTCGACTATCTCGCCGTCGGCGAGACGTTGACGCTGACTTACCTGATCCAAGTCGACGACCACCACGGCGGCGTCGTGACCCAGCCCGTCACCATCACCATCACGGGCACCAACGACGCGCCAGTGGTCGCGGCCGACGTCTCCGGCAAAGCCGGCGTGCACGAGATTACCGAGCTTCCTGAGACGACCGGTGACACCGCTGATTCTGACAGCGCAGTTGGTTCGCTGGCTTTCACCGATGTCGATCTGAGTGATCGTCATACGGTCAGCTATTCCGCACCGAGCTTCAGCTGGTCGGATGCTGGCCAGCAGCTGACCTTGACCGCGGACCAGCGGGACGCGTTGACGGCGGCGAGCCACCTTACCCTGACGCTCAGCGACAGCACAGGCAGCGGTCATGGAGCGGTGGACGTCAATTATAGCGCAGTCGATGCAAGCTTCGATTTCCTCGCTCTAGGCGAGACGCTGACGGTCACCTACGACATCACGGTCACCGACAACAACCACGTGTCCTCGACCCAGCCGGTGACGATCACGATCATCGGGTCCAACGACGCGCCGACGCTCGCCAGTGTCAATGCCGGTGCGCTCACCGATACCGCGGCCGACGACAGCTTCGGCCCGCTCACCGGCACGCTGCATGGCAACGATGTCGATCACGGCGAGACCGCGACGCTGACCTATGCGGCCGTGAACAATGACGTCCCGACCCTGGACGTCGCGATCAAGGGCCTGTACGGCTCGCTCACCGTCCATGCCGACGGTACCTACACCTATGTTCCGGACGCGATCGCGATCAATGCGCTCGCCAAAGGCACCTATGCCGACATCTTCGATATCGAGACCGTCGATGTGCATGGCGCCGTCGGCGCGGCACAGCTGACAATCGACGTTGTAGGGGCAAACGATGCGCCCGTGACGACGGACGACGTGGCCACGACTTTCGGAAGCACCGGCAGCGTCACCGGTAACCTGCTCAGCAACGACAGCGATGCCGAACACGATACGCTGTCGATTGCGGGCGTCGGGCACGATGCGGCGGTGGACCATCAGTTCATGGTCGATGGCCTTTATGGCGAGCTGGTCGTCGATCCGGTGACCGGCGCTTATACCTACACGCTCGGGGTCACGGCCGCGCAGATTGCGGCGATCGCTGCCCTGCCTCACGGCACCAGCGCGGTGGACCAGTTCACCTATACGGCCTTTGACGGCGCGCTCGGAACTGCCGGGCATCTGACGGTGACGGTCAATGGCGACGACGCACCCGTGATCCAGACCGACAATATCGGCGTGCTGCACAATTCCGACGGGACCGACACGATTACTGGCCTGACGGTGACGGATGCCGATGCAGGCGCCGATGAGATTTTCAACCTGACAGCGGCGACTGATGGCAGGAGCAGCAGTACGGTCGCTCCCTCGTCCCACGCTGGCGACCTGGCCGGTATCAATTCCACGCTCTCGGCGGGCCTTACCTATGATCCGGGCGAATTCGCGCCCTCCACCGACATGGTCACGCTCACAGTGGCCGACGGGTACGGCGCGACCGACAAGGTCAATCTGATCTTCAACGTCCAACAGGATCGGCCCGAGCCCGTGATGCTGACCGGGACCGGCGACAAGGACATATTCTTTGGGTCGGACTATCAGGACAAGTTCGTGTTTGCGCCGAACTTCAACCACGACACGATCCTGAAC
>NZ_JAQOSR010000255.1:0-8957 GCF_046718885.1 Bradyrhizobium sp. UFLA01-814
TCGAGCGCTTCTGCCGCTACAATGCCCCGCCAAAACACGACGCGATGTTGCGAACTTCTGGTTCAGGACACTAGATCGAGCCGATACATGCGACAATATCTGTCTTGCCGGCCCCCCGGGGTTATTTGCTCCGCGCCGAGTTCGCTCTCGACCCCCGACCGACTTCTCGGTTGCATTTGCCTGGTTCAGGAATGCGCGCGGCGGCGGGTTTCTCTCCGCATTCATCCGAGGCTGCCACCAAGTCTGAGCGGCCGGCTGTCCGGATCAAGTTCGCGCAGGAACCTTGCCCTATCTGGGATGTTGGAGAGCAATTCAATAACTCAGGAGGAACTCTCATGAGAACGCTGTTACTGGCTGGTGTACTGGCGGTAGCCGGTTTCGCGATGGCCACGCCGATTTCCATTACACCCGCCTCAGCTCAGGTTGCCGTTGATACTCCGCTCGGCGGCGTAAGAGTGGGCTCGGAGCCCCGTTACTACCGAGACTACGATCGACCCGCTTATCGCGCCTACGGATATGATCGCGGATATCGCGGATGCCGCACCGTCACGATCGAGCGCGACGACGGATCGGTCCGGAGGGTCCGTCGCTGCGACTAGCAGTACCGGACTAGAGGATCGACTTCCGTGGCTTACAAGACCGCTCGAGCCGGTTCTCGCAATCAAGGAATTGGAGCCATCGACTTGGGCCGCTGCAGTTGGCGGCCTGTTTCATTTCGCGAATGCCGCCTGTTGGCCCAAGGCGCTGGCCTAAGGCGTTGGCCCGAGGCCGGCAGGCGTTCATGCCGGATTCCACGTCGCCTTCGCGGGGTAAGCGGACGCGCAGGTCACGAACTTACCGCCGCAGCGCCGGCACCACCAGGAACGGGATCAGGCCGAGCACCACATTGACCAGCGCGAAGACGATCAGCGGATTGTAGCTGTGGGTCCAGTCGTGGATCAGGCCGCCGCCCCATGAGCCAAGGCCGGAGCCGAGGCCGCTGCCGATCATGATCGTGCCGTAGATCGTGCCGACGCGCTCGCCACGGAAGATCTTCAGCGCGGTCGCGGTGATCAGCGGGCCGCGCGAGCCGATCATGCTGCCGAAGCAGATGATGAAGCCGGTCAGCAGCCAGTAGTTCGGATACCACTGCAGCAGCCAGAGCAGAATGATGCCGAGGATCGAGACGCCGTAGCTGAACAATACCGAGGGGCGGCGGCCGATGATGCCGTCGAGGGTGGACACGCCGAGCATGCCGACGAACAGCGCGACGCCGGAGAAGCCCCAGGCGGTTGCCGCCTGTAGCGGCGGGAAGCCGACATCGATCAGATAGGCGACGATCTGCGCGGTCAGCGCATACATCGCGATCGCGGTGAAGAAGAAGGTGGAGAACAGCGCCCAGAAGGCGTGGTGGCGCATCGCGCTGAGCAGTGTCCAACCTTCGTCGGCCAAGCTGCTTTCCGCCTTCCTGACGATATGCGGCGATCCGCCGGCGAGCAGCCGCCACGGCAGAAAGACCAGCGGAACAAGCAGGCAGAGCGCGCCGATGCCGAACACCTGATAGGCCTCGCGCCAGCCGATCCGGTCGATCAAGACCTGCGACAGCGGCAACAGCAGCAAGAGGCCGGCGCCGGTCGCCGAATACATCACGGCCATCGCGGTCGGCAGGCGTGGTCCGAACCAGCGGCCGAGCAGGATCGAATTCGACACATTGCCGATCAGCGCGGTGCCGAAACCGACGCAGAGTCCGACGCTGAGCTGGAATTGCCAGAGCTCTTGCGCGCGTGAAGCAACGAGGAATGCGCAACCGAGCAGCGACAGGCCCAGCGCATAGACCGCGCGCGGACCCGAGCGGTCGAACAGGCGTCCGACCAGTGGCGCGGTCAGGCCGCTGGCGAGCCAGGTCAGCGAGTAGACCGACACCACAGAGGCGCGGTCCCAGCCGAAATTTTCCGAGATCGGTTTCAGGAAAACGGTGAAGCTGTCGCTAAGGCCGCGCCCAAGCACCGACAGCACGAAGCAGAGCGCGAGCACGTTCAGCGCGACGCGGGACTGCTTCGCCGGCGTTGCAAGCGTGTCGTTCGGAGGCGTGGTCTGCTGGTCCATCGCATTCTTTTCGAGCGCGATCGGACGCAAGACCGGAAGTCCGCTTTTGCTGATCGCGCTCAGGCAGGGAGCGCGCTTTCCGCACTCCCTGCAACCGACAAATGCGAATGCGCCTATGCAGGCTTCAGCAGGACGTGGCGCTTCTTGCCGAGCGACAGTTTCACCACGCCTTCCGGCGTGAGATTGGCCGAAGTCAGCAACATCTTCTCGTCGGTCACGGCAGCATCGTTGACGCGCAGGCCGCCGCCCTTGATCTGCCGGCGCGCTTCGCCGTTGGAAGCGACGAGCTCGGCCTTGACGAAGGCGACGAGCACGCCGACGCCGGCTTCAAATTCGCCGCGCGGAATTTCCACCGTCGGCAAGGTTTCGGCGAGCGCCCCTTCCTCGAAGGTGCGGCGCGCGGTCTCGGCGGCTTCGTTCGCTGCATCGCGGCCATGGAGCAGGGCGGTCGCTTCCGTCGCCAGCACCTTCTTGGCCTCGTTGATCTCGCCGCCGGCCAGCGCCGCAAGCTTGCTGATCTCGCTCATCGGCAGGATGGTGAACAGCTTGAGGAACTTGACGACGTCGGCGTCCTCGACATTGCGCCAGTACTGCCAGAAATCGTAGGGCGAGAACTGGTCGGCGTTGAGCCACACCGCGCCCTTGGCGGTCTTGCCCATCTTGTCGCCGGAGGCGGTGGTGAGCAGCGGCGTGGTCAGCGCAAACAGTTGCGGCGTGCCCATGCGGCGGCCGAGATCGACGCCGTTGACGATATTGCCCCACTGGTCGGAGCCGCCCATCTGCAGCCGGCAGCCGGCGCGGCGCGACAGTTCGACGAAGTCGTAGGCCTGGCAGACCATGTAGTTGAACTCGATGAAGCTCATCTCCTGCTCGCGCTCGAGCCGGAGCCGCACCGAGTCCATGGTCAGCATGCGGTTGACCGAGAAGTGGCGGCCGATATCGCGCAGCATCTCGATCCAGTTCAATTTGGTCAGCCACTCGGCATTGTCGAGCATGATGGCCTCGGAAGGCCCATTGCCATAGCGCAGCACCTTGGCGAACACGCCGCGGATCGAGGCCTTGTTGGCTTCGATCTCCGCAACCGTGCGCATTGCGCGCGTCTCGTCCTTGCCGGAGGGGTCGCCGACCATCGTGGTGCCGCCGCCCATCAGGGTGATCGGCTTGTTGCCGCTCTGCTGCAGCCAGTACAGCATCATCATGGTGAGGAAGTTGCCGATGTGCAGCGACGGCGCAGTGCAGTCATAGCCGACATAGGCGGTCGCCTGGCCCTTCGCGGCAAGCGCGTCGAGGCCCTCGAAATCGGAGCACTGGTGGACGAAGCCGCGTTCCTGTAAAGTGTTCAGGAAATCCGATTTAAATGCAGTCATTTGTCGGCCAGCCAGCTCATTCTGTTTTTACGGTTTTTGCATCAATTTGCGGAACCTTGGCGCTGAGGCTGCCGCAGGCGAACGCGCAGTGGCATTATAGGATGTACTTGTTTGAGACAAGCCGGGGGTTCCCGGCTGGGGCGCTTCCAACATGATGTTAACGGCACTCGGTCTGATGAGCGGTACCTCGCTCGACGGGGTCGACGTGGCATTGATCGAGACCGATGGCCGTCAGATCAAGTCTTTCGGGCCCACGGGCTATCGGCCTTATACCGAAGGCGAGCGCAGCCTGCTGCGCCAGGCGCTGACGGAGGCGGTTCATCTGTCGCAGCGCGACGCCCGACCGGGGATTTTGCGGCAGGCCGAGCAGGCCGTCACCACGGCCCATGCCGAGGCGGTCGCCAGCTTCACGGCGCAGCACCGGATCTCCGCCCAGGATATCGACATCGTCGGGTTCCATGGCCAGACCGTGCTGCATCGCCCCGAGCGCAGGTTGACGGTGCAGATCGGCGATGCCCTGGCGCTCGCCAAGGTGATCCACATTCCGGTGATGCACGATTTCCGCGCCGCCGACGTCGAGGCCGGCGGGCAGGGCGCGCCGTTCGTGCCGGTCTACCACCGCGCGCTGGTGCAATCGCTGAACCGCGAGGGGCCGATCGTCGTCGTCAATATCGGCGGCGTCTCCAACATCACCTATATCGACGGCACGGACACGCTGATCGCCTGCGACACCGGGCCGGGCAATGCGCTGCTCGACGACTTCATGTTCCGTCAGATGCACCAGCCGTTCGACACCGCCGGCAAGTTCGCCGCGCTGGGCAAACCGGACGAGGCCTGGATCGCACAGGCATTGAAGCTGCCGTTCTTTGCGCTGCCGCCGCCGAAATCGCTCGACCGCAACGACTTCGCCAGCCTCAAGCTCGGCGCCGTGGCGCCGGCCGATGGCGCCGCGACGCTGACCGCCTTCACTGCCGCGGCCATCGCCCGCGTCGTGCCGCTGCTGCCGAAACGGCCGAAGAGCTGGATCATCTGCGGCGGTGGCGCCTCCAACCTCACGATGATGCGGATGCTGCGCGAGCGGCTGGCGCCGGCGACCGTCGACCCGGCCGAGGCGCTCGGCTGGGCGGCGGATGCGATCGAGGCGCAGGCGTTCGGCTTCCTTGCCGCGCGCGGCATGAAGGGCCTGCCGCTGAGCTATCCCGCCACCACGGGGGTGCCGATCCCGATGACCGGGGGCATTATCGCGCGACCGTGATTTAGATGCAAATGCATCTACCTTGACAATTCCATGCCGTTGCATTTAATTCGATGCAGTTGCATTGAACGCGAGGTTCGTCATGGCCGCCCTGAAACTGATCAGCCACAAGCTCTGCCCCTATGTGCAACGCGCGGTGATCGCGCTGCGTGAAAAGGGCGTGCCGTTCGAGCGGATCGACATCGATCTCGCCAACAAGCCGGACTGGTTCCTGAAGATCTCGCCGCTCGGTAAGGTGCCGGTGCTGGTGGTGACGCGCGACGACGGCAAGGAGGTCGCGCTGTTCGAGAGCAACGTGATCTGCGAGTACATCGAAGAGACGCAGGCGGGGGCGAAGCTGCATCCGGAGAACGCGCTGACGCGCGCCGAGCATCGCGCCTGGATGGAGTTCGGCTCGGCCATTCTCGGCGATCTCCGGGGGCTCGAGACCGCGACAGATGCCGCGGCCTTCGAGAGCAAGCGGCAGGCGGTCGCGGCGAAATTCGCGCGCGTCGAGGCTGCGCTCGGCGCCGGTCCGTTCTTCGCCGAGCAGAATTTCAGCCTGGTGGATGCGGTGTTCGCGCCGATCTTCCGCTATTTCGATTTGTTCGACCAGCTGACCGATCTCGCTGTTTTCACGCACACGCCAAAACTTCGCGCCTGGCGCAGCGCGCTGGCACAGCGGCCGAGCGTACGCAGCGCGGTGTCGCCGGACTATCCGGCGCTGCTGCACGCGTTCCTGGTCGGCCACCGCGCGCATATGCTGAAGCTTGCCGCGTAAGCCATGTCGCACTCGGTTGCCTGGATCGCGCTCGTCGTCGCCGGCCTGCTGGACGTCGGCTGGGCGATTTCGATGAAATATGCCGAAGGCTATACGCGGCTCGGCTGGACGCTGGTCTCGCTGCTGCTGCTCGCCGCGTTCGTGTTCCTGCTCGGACGCGCGCTGCAAGTGCTCGGCGTCGGCGTCGCCTACACGGTGTGGACCGGCATCGGCGCGGCCGGCACGCTGGCCATGGGCGTGCTGCTGTTCAACGAGGCGCTCAACCCGATGAAGGTCGCAGGGATTGCGCTCGTGTTGATCGGGATTGCGGCGCTAAAGCTGGCGCCGGAATGAGAGTAGCGACCGTAGCCCGGATGAGCGCAGCGATATCCGGGTTCTTGTCGGCCGCGACCCGCATGTCGCTTCGCTCATGCGGGCTACGTGGAATCCGTAGCCCGGATGGAGCCGAGCGCTTATCCGCGGTGAGAGTGGTCCCGGATTTCGCTGCGCTTCATCCGGGCTACAAATACAGCAGCGCGGCTCAGCGCACGTTGGCGAGACGCATGTCGAGATAGCCGGTCACCGTCTCCATCAGCGGCTCGAGCTTGCCGTCGAAGAAGTGGTTGGCGCCGGGGATGACCTGCTGGTCGATCACGATGCCCTTCTGCGTCTTCAGCTTCTCGACGAGCGTGTTGACGTCCTTGGGCGGCACCACGGCATCCTTGTCGCCGTGCACGATCAGGCCCGACGACGGGCAGGGCGCAAGGAACGAGAAGTCGTAGAGATTGGCGGGCGGCGCGATCGAGATGAATCCCTCGACCTCCGGCCGGCGCATCAGAAGCTGCATGCCGATCCATGCGCCGAACGAGAAGCCCGCAACCCAGCAGGCGCGTGCCTCCGGATTGATCGCCTGCGCCCAGTCGAGCGCGCTCGCGGCGTCGGACAATTCGCCGGTGCCGTGATCGAACGAGCCCTGGCTGCGGCCGACGCCACGGAAGTTGAAGCGCAGCACCGAGAAGCCGCGATGCGCGAACGCGTAGTAGCACTGGTAGACGATCTGGTGGTTCATCGTGCCGTGGAACTGCGGATGCGGATGCAGGATCATCGCAATCGGCGCGTTCTTCTGCTTGGCCGGGTGGTAGCGGCCCTCGAGGCGGCCAGCAGGGCCGGTGAAAATGACTTCAGGCATTGTGTTCCCTTGATTGCCGCGTTCCCTTGATTGACGTCGATCAATCAACCGGTTGGAGCCATCTTCAGCGACGGTTCGCGAACAGAGCAGTTCGTGATGAAATCGGCGCAGGCACCGCCGCGCGGCACGCTGGGGGCCTTCTAGCATGACGCAAGGGGCAAAAATCAAGGAAATTGTGCCACTTGGCGGTCGCGAATCCGCGTCGCGTTGCGCGCGTTGCCGACGCGGCGGCGGCGATCCGGATCGACACGGCCGGATTGCTTCGAAGGCTACCTGAAGTTTCAGTCTGTCATCATGCTATCGCGCTCGGGGGACCGCGAACGCCGTGTCTCGCGGCAGCAAGGCTCCTGGCGCGCGTGAAAAATCTCCCGTGCCGGTGACGTCTGATCTGGTCTCGGTCTTCAACTGTCGTTATGTCGCAGTGAAGGCCGCAACCACGGTGGTTGCCGCGGATAGGTCCATGGACGATCGTGTCTATCTCGACTGGAATGCCACCACGCCGCTTCGCCAGGAGGCGAAGGCGGCAATGGCCGCGGCGTGGGAATTGATCGGCAACCCGTCCTCGGTGCACAGCGAGGGACGGCGGGCGCGACGGCTGCTTGAGGATGCCCGCAATGCCGTGGCGAAGGCGGTCGGCAGCCGGCCGCAGGACGTGGTGTTTCTGTCCGGCGGGACCGAAGCCAATGCGCTCGCGCTGACGCCGGGCTTGCGCCGCGCCGCGGGCGCGCCGGTGCAGCGGCTCCTGGTGTCGGCGATCGAGCACGCGTCCGTGCTCGCGGGTGGTCGGTTTGCGACGGAGGCGACCGCCGCAATCCATGTCACGCGTGCCGGTGTGATCGATCTCAACCATCTGCGCGCGCTGCTGGCCGACGGTCCGCCGGCGCTGGTCTCGGTGATGCTGGCGAACAACGAGACCGGTGCCATTCAGCCGGTGGCTGATGTCGCCGCAATCGTCCATGCGGCTGGTGGGCTGCTGCATGTCGACGCGATCCAGGCGTTCGGCAAGATCCCGTTCGATCTGGCCTCGACGCAGGCCGACCTGGTGACGTTGTCGGCGCACAAGATCGGCGGACCGAAGGGCGCAGGCGCGCTGGTGCTCGCCGAGGGCGTCGAGGGCCTGGGGGCGTTTCTGCGCGGCGGCGGGCAGGAGCTCGGGCGGAGGGCAGGGACCGAGAACATCGCCGGCATCGCCGGGTTCGGTGCGGCCGCCAAGGCCGCGATGGCGGCGCTGAAGCCTGATGCGGCCCGCGTCAGGGGGCTTCGCGACCGGCTCGAGCACGGGCTGCGGCAGACGCCGGACGTGCTGGTGTTCTCCGATGACGTCAAGCGGTTGCCTAATACCGTCCTGTTCACGGCGCCCGGAATGAAGGCTGAGACGGCGGTCATCGGGTTCGACCTTGGGGGAATCGCGGTGTCGTCCGGTTCCGCCTGTTCGTCGGGCAAGGTCCAGCCGTCCCACGTGCTGGAGGCAATGGGATACCGTACGGAGGTGTCCCAGGGAGCGGTGCGGCTCAGTCTTGGCTGGTCTACCACGGAGACAGACGTGGATTTGACCCTCAAGGCTTGGCGAAAGCTCGCCGATACCTTAGTTAAGGGGGAACGACGAAACACAGCTTGAACTGTTCTAAGCGGATTTCGTCAACAAAGCATCGTACGAGATTTTCGGAACTTGATATCCACCGCGGTCCTTGAAACCGCGAGCGGAGGATTGAATGCCTGCTGTACAAGAGACGGTCGAGCGCGTCCGGCGCATCGACGTCGACCAGTATCGATATGGGTTTGAGACGCTGATCGAGTCCGACAAGGCCCCGAAGGGGCTGTCGGAAGACACCGTCCGCTTCATCTCCGCAAAGAAGAATGAACCGGCCTGGATGCTGGAATGGCGCCTGGAGGCGTATCGCCGCTGGCTGACCATGACCGAGCCGACCTGGGCGCGCGTCGACTATCCGAAGATCGACTACCAGGACATCTACTACTACGCGGCGCCGAAGCCGAAGAAGACGCTGTCCTCGATCGACGAGATCGATCCGGAAATCCTCAAGACCTACGAGAAGCTCGGCATTCCCTTGCGCGAGGTCGCGATCCTCGAGGGCGTCGAGCCGCCGCCCGGTGGCGAGCAGACGCCGAACCGCAAGATCGCGGTCGATGCCGTGTTCGATTCGGTCTCGGTCGCGACCACCTTCCAGAAGGAGCTGAAGGCGGCCGGCGTGATCTTCATGCCGATCTCGGAGGCGATCCGCGAGCATGCCGAGCTGGTGCAGAAATATCTCGGCACCGTGGTGCCGACCTCGGACAATTACTTCGCGACATTGAATTCGGCTG
>NZ_JAQOSR010000256.1:0-8954 GCF_046718885.1 Bradyrhizobium sp. UFLA01-814
GCGTGACACCTGTCGCAACGCCGATGTTAGCCGTGGTTCGCGCCGACAGATCAGTCTCTGCGCAGGTACCACCAAGGACCGGTCCGACACCGTGTTGATGGCAATCGAGGATGGCGTCGATCGTGTGATGCAGAGACCCCAGATCCGGAGTCTTGATCTGCACCATGTCGACCGCACCAGCTTCTGCAAACAGGTGCACATCGTCGGCGGTGTTCGCCCATTCATCGGCAATGATCGCCACGTTGCTGCCGCGAGACTTGAGGGCTCGACACAGCTTACCCAATGCTTCGATCTGGGCGTCACGATTACCGGCGTCCAGAGGATGTTCTATTCGAAGACTATGCGAACCTGCCGCGGATTCGAGCCGCTCGATAATATCTGCCGTCGCGTTGATCGAGCCACCAACGGACGCGCCGATCAGGCCGTAGACATCGAGATGGATAACTGGATGGTAATCATCTGATGTCCGAAGTTGTGCTATACGAGCGCGCACCCACTGGACGTATTCCTCGAGCGTCTTGCCGTTGGGTCCGACTAGGTCGGGACTGTTGATCAAGCCATGCGGTAAGACCGGAACGCTCTTGAGAATCATTTTATCTACATGGCTGTAGCGATCGTCGCCACACTGGCCATAGATGGGCACAGCTCTGATCGGTCTCCTAATCTGCCATTCATCTTTGATGACTTGAGCCATTGAATGATGGCCGGCAACGTGGGAGGCGGCATCCAACAGCGCCTGCGATAGTCCGTAAGCCGCTGCGCGTTTGGCCGCAAATGATTCGTTGATGAGCTTTTCGACACATGGAGCCGTCGTACGGAACGAGCGGACGTCCATGCCACTCAAACGTGGTGCCAGTTGCTGCTCAATCTGAGCCGCCAGCTGATGAGCGTGAAAGCGCGGCTCGCGACCCCCGACACCAGTGTATTGCACACTCGCGCAATCCCCCTTTGCAATGTATCCATCACTCAACACGAGCATGACAGACACTGATTCAGATGGCTCGCGAACTGCCTTGAAGCCGGGCGTTTCCGGCTTCCCCTTGTAGGCCGCGCCCTCACGCACGGCGCCGGCCTTGATCGCGGCTTGGTCGTCAAAAAAGAACGAGCCAACCCCAGGGCTTGCGAGCAGTTTCTGAATCGTTGTCAATTGGACATCTCAAGTTTTGCGCAGACAATGGATTTAGTGGACTGACTAAGATCAGCCATGGGTTTGGCTGATCAGACGTAGGTGCATATATGCGAGCACGCCCTCCGTTCCTCCTTCGTAACCGTAGCCGCTATTGCCGAGGCCTCCGAGGGCGACATCGGGAAGTGACGGCGCTGTCTGATTGACCCCAATGTTCGAAGCGTTCAAACGACGCACCAACTCGTCTCGGACATGGATCGAATCCGTGAAGACATAAGCAGCGAAGGAATATTCTGCAGCGTTTGCCAATTCGATGGCCTCGTCGATATCTTCAACAGACTGGACCGTGGCGACGGGGCCGAACGGTTCTTCAGCCAGAATCTCGGAATCACGTGACACTGATGACAGCACCGTCGGCTCAACGTAGTACCCGGGACGCTCGAGTGTTTTGCCACCTGTGTTGATCACAGCGCCCTTGGCGACAGCATCCTCGATGAGTTGCAAAAACGAGACCACGCGGCCGCCGTGCGCTACAGGCCCGAGTGTCGTGCGATCCTCCGTGCCATGTCCAAGCTTATAGGTCTTTGCTTTCGTAACGAGCGCATCGACTAGCGCATCGTGCACGGAATGATGGGCGATGTAGCGGGTCGGTGCGACACACGATTGGCCCGCAGACCCGAATTTGGCTGGTGCCGTAACCTGCACGACATTCTCGACGTCTGCATCCTTCCACACGATTACTGGCGCGTGCCCGCCCAACTCGAAAATGGGGCGAATCAGATTGGGCGCTGCAAGCGCCGCTAGCTGCTTGCCCACACTCGTTGACCCCGTGAATGACACCGCCTTAACCAGCGAGGACGCCATCAACTGGCTGCTAACAGCCACCGGGTGACCAAAGATCAGATTGATAACTCCATTGGGCACCCCGGCATCGACCAGGGTTTGGACAATTGCCCGCGCTGTGTACGGCGTAAACTCTGAAGCTTTAAGAACGACCGTGCAGCCGGCTGCCAATGCCGCTCCCAGCTTCCGCCCGATCAACACAGCAGGAAAATTCCACGGTGTAATCGCTACGACGACGCCCAGAGCGGTGGGCACGGATAAGCGAATACTGCCAGCGACGACGCCCTGATGGACCTTGCCGCAAATACGGCTTGCCTCCTCGCCATTCCATGCCAGCGTTTCGATAGTGCGTCGCAGTTCGCCGATAGCGTCGGCTCGCGTCTTGCCCGACTCAAGTAGAAGTCCATCTGCAATCTCGTGCATCCTGTCGATCAGCAGAGACGACGCCTTCTTCAATACTGCGCCTCGAGATTGCCCCGTTAGCGCGCTCCACAAGGGAAAAGCGCGGTGCGCTGCATCCAATGCGGCCTGAACCTGGCTCGTATCAGCCAGCGCAACGACGCCAACTGGCTCGCCGGTCCCCGGGTCAATATTTGGCTGGGAACCTGCCTTACCCTCGACCCAGTGGCCATCGATGAATAGATTTGCATCGAGCTTCATCTGAGCCATGGGTCGTTTCCAATCCCTACATACTTTTTGGACAAAAACCGGCAGCGAGCTAACCAGCGCGGCTTCCCGATGCCGCGCCGCATGCTATTGATGACATCCAGATTAAAAAAGCGAATTGTTTGCGTCCATAGATGCAAATACTTCAACTAATGACAAGAGGCGATCCAGCACGTTGCGAAAGTTCGCTCGTATTGGTGGTGCGGGCAGGTTCCTGTAAGGTAAGGGTGTTTTTCTTTTAGCGCTGGGCCAAGGTTCCTCGGTTGCGCATGATTTGAACATCAAACAAGAGATGTAAGAAATTCATCTAAGTGAGGATTCATGTCGCTAAATGCCTACGAAGTTTTCGTCGCCATAGCGGAGCGCGGAAGCCTTGCGGCAGCTGCACATCAACTGAATCTATCCGCGTCGGCGGTCAGTCATGCGCTTGCGTCATTCGAGCAAGAGCTGGGCTTCACGCTCCTTGTCAGAAATCGAAGCGGCATTCGCTTGACTGCTGGAGGGGAAGCCCTGCTGCCGACTGTGAGAGAGCTGCTTCAATGCAATGACAAATTGAGACAACAGGCAGCGAAGCTCCTTGGGCTTGAGTCTGGAACCGTGCGCATCGGCGCATTCACTAGCGTGGGCGTCGCATGGCTACCAAAAATCATTCGCTCGTTTGCTGACCTCTACCCGAAAATAGACGTGACAATTGAACAAGGGGGGTACGACGATGTCGCTGAGTGGATCATCAAGAGCCAGGTTGATCTAGGCTTTATCATTTTGCCCGAGCCGCCTGGGCTGGACGTTACGCCCCTGTATGCGGACCCGCTCGTCTGTATTGCGCCGCTCGGCTTCGCCCCCAAAACCAAGGCATATATCACGGCTCCCGAATTGGCCGACCACAATGTTGTACTCCAAGGGAAAGACTACGGAAGGGAGACCGAGCAGATACTGGCGAAACACAAAGTCTCGGTTAGATCGAGCGCGCGGGCGATCGACGATGCGGCCATCATTGCAATTGTCGAGAGCGGGCTTGGCATTAGCGTCATGCCTCGATTGGCGCTGCTCAACTACAGGGGGGCAGTGCAGGTTTTTCCATTCTACCCCGCAGAAAGCCGGGTTATTGTGTTGGCCTCGCTGAGCCACGAAAGCTTGGCGCCGGCGGCAAAGGCGATGCATCAGCATATCGTGAAGTTTGTTGCCGGTTGGTCCGGCGGCAACGAGAAGGGCGGTAATCAAAGTTGACGCCGCGGGGAAGTGGGGCAATTGTAAGTCGTTAGCAAGTTGTGCTGCTAGGACCTCCCGAGGTTCTTGAATACTTCGTACGTATTCACATTAAGCTGGTCGCAGATTCGCTTGACTAAGGGGGAGTAGCCTTATGCCGTTGATTAGCAGAATCATGCAGCTTGTGGCGGTCGTAATGGCTCAAGATGCTGTGGGGTTTCCGGCGTTATGTTGGGCCGAGAGCGGCATTACTGCAAGTTCATGCCAAAATACGCGCAACGCGAACGCGACCGAAAGTCTAATGTGGCCGTGACCAATGGAGGTGATTATGGCTACGACGTTCTCAGCAATTCCCTTTGCCGGTGCTCCATTTCCGAGATCAGAGTATGAGCGTCGGCAGAAGAAAGTGCTTGAGGCGATTGAGCGCGCCAACCTTGATGGGCTTTTGGTCACCGCCCACGGGCACCTACGATATCTCACCGGATACGATGGGCAGGGCGGATATTTTATGCCGTTCCCATTGATCCTCGCGCCGGGCCGGAAGCCGACATTTGTCGTCCGAGAATACGAGGTAAATGGCGTTCGCGCGGAGAGCTGTATCGACGAGATTGTGGGGTATGTCCAGCAAGAGGACTTTGCCAAAGTGTGCTCGGATGTGCTGCGGCGCTATGGATTGGAAAACCGCAGGGTCGGTTTTGAGCTCGGTTGCTGGAACCTGGCGCCGGCCGATGTGAATGCGCTTGGGGCGCGACTTCCCAATATGAAGATCGCGGATGCCACTCACTTGGTGGCATCCGTATCGGTCGTGAAAGGCGAGCTCGAGATCGAGGCCATGCGTGATGCCATGGCCATGACCGATGTGGCGGTGCACACGTTTCTGGGGGCGCTGCGAGATGGTGTGACGGAAGCGGAGGTGGCCGCGGCCATTCACGGTGAGGTAAGGAAAGCTGGCGGCGACGATCTCAGGTTGGTTTCTTTGGGCTTCGGCGAACGCAATAAGCTGCCACATGGTAAGCCTATGCGCCATCCGATCAGAAACAACGAGCCGGCCATGATCGAAGTCGGGGGAATAAAGCACGCGTACTGTGCGGGGCTCGTTCGCAGCGCCGTTCTTGGTCGCCACCCTGAGACCGAATCTTTGCATGCTCTGGCGGAGCAGGCTCTCGAAGCTGCGCTTGCGGCAACGAAGCCCGGCGTGACTGCTGGCGAAGTGGATGCCGCTGGACGCGAGGTGATCGAACGATCCGGGCGCTCGGAGGTCTTTCGCCACCGGACTGGATATCAGATCGGCATCAATTGGGGTGAGCGTGGCAACCTGAGTTTGGAGCCGGGCGCGGCCGACCTGCTCGCGCCGGGTATGATCTTGCATATGCCGTTCATTCTGTTCAGCGAAAACGGCTACCTGTTTGGATGCAGTGAGAACGTCTTGGTGACGGAGCGCGAGGCGGAAATACTCAGCCGTATACCACGCACGCTCTATCGTGCCTGATACATAAGTTGTGAGCTTAGACATGCATAGCCTTGAAACGTTCAGAGATCTCCAGCGCGAAGGCGTCCGTGTGGCGCCATTATCTCCACGAAAATCCCGAACTCGACTATCGGCTACACAACACAGCGAGTTTCGTGACGGAGAAGCTGGCGTTGTTCGGTATCGATCACATCGGAACGGGAATCGCCGAAACCGGTATCGTTGCGGTGATCCAGGGTGAAGGCGGAGAAGGGCCGACGATCGGGTTGAGGACGGATATCGACGCCTTGCCCATCATTGAAGCGTCAGGCAAACCTTGGTCATCTAGGACGCCTCGAAAAATGCACGCATGCGGACATGATGGTCACACCGCCATGCTTCTGGGGGCCGCGAAATACCTTGCGCGCGCAAATTCAAAGGGGCTGTTGCCTTGATCTTTCAGCCGGCGGAAGAAGGGGCGCTGGGCGGCCAAAGGATGGTCCAGGAAGAGATCATGGAGCGACATCTGCACAAGGCATGGCGCACGGATTTGGCGGGGACGTTGAGCTGAAGTACCGTCGACACGACCCTGTCACTTTCAACCATACGGAGGGGACCAACATGGCGATCAAGGCGGCGCGCACTCGTGGGGCCTGCTGCAGTAAATGACAAGGTCAAACCGCGGATGGGATCGGAGGATTTCGCCTATATGCTTGAGGCGCGGCCCGGCGCCCTGATTTTCCTTGGCAATGGAACGACCGCCGGGTTGCATAACCATGCGTATGATTTCAACGACCAAGCCCTGCCTTATGGCATCGGATATTGGGTGAACCTCGTTGAGACGGCGCTGGCTGCCTGAAGCTTCATCAGCTGCAGCCGGTGACTGGCCTAAGACCATGTTGAGGCACCATTGACCGGCGGCCGTGCGTTTGAGAACTACGTCGGCATGTGCGCTGTTTCTAGCCCGATGGAGGTAGTCAGAGAGGTCCTATGCCGTTCGTACGTAATTTGCCCGTTGTGCCCGTGAGTGATTGAGCGATTGCTGCCGTCTCGTTTCTGCGAAATATGCTCGTCGTTCCTTACAGTGCGGGAAATGCACGACGCGGAGTCGCGTGCAAGCAAGAACGGCGGTGCATGGCACGTAAAATGAATCGCTAGATCGATTGCGTCGAAGCTGACGGTCGAGCCTTAGTGTTGCTAGTCCAGGAGACCTGTCGCTGAAGATCTTTGCGCTTTCCGGGTCGGACGGAGAATTTCGGGCTCGTGAGCTCACACTTTAGAGAAATTCGGCTTTAGGAGCTCGATATTCTGCTAGTCTCGCCGGCTTGAAAGTGGAGGAGACGATGAGCCATTTGGTCAACCGGAGACGTCTCTTGCAGGCGAGCTCTGTCACCCTCGCGATGGGAGGGCTGGATTCCTTCACTGGTCGCGCTTTGGCGCAATCCTCGGCCGAGCTGCGAGTATTGGTCTATGGTGGCGACGCGGGGAAGGCGGTCATTGAGGCGTTTGTGAAGCCGTTCCAGGCCGAGACCGGGATCAAGGTCACTCCGATCACGGACCAGGCTAGCTTGGCGCAGATTGAGCTGATGGTGACGACCAAGAACGTCGCTGTCGACGTTGCTGGCCTGGGCCAGGCTACGGCATTTTCTGCAGCTGCGAAAGGTTACCTCGAGGAGATCGACTACTCGATCTATAACAAGGGGGAGTTGAGCGGGATCGCAGACTTCGCCAAGCAGCCATTCGGTGTTGCGTCAATGATCTATTCCTACATCATGGTCTACAACCTTGAGAAGTTTCCGCCCGATAAGCCGCGGCCGACCTCATGGGCGGAGTTTTGGGACGTCAAGAAGTTTCCTGGGCGTCGTACGCTAATATCGGGTCAGTTGGGGTCCGAGGGGCCTTGGGAGGAGGCTCTGTTGGCGGACGGCGTGGCGGCGGGCGCCCTCTATCCGATGGACATCGATCGCATCTTCGCCAGCTTGGACAAGATCAAGCCGCATATCCGCAAATGGTGGACGAACGGCTCCATGATCCAGCAAATGATGCACGATAAGGAAGTGGACCTCGCGAATTCTTATGACGGACGAGCCAATCTCTTGATCGAGCAGGGTGCGCCGCTTCAAATCAATCGGAAGCAAGCCAAGCTGAATTGGGATTACTGGGCAATCCCCAAGGGTAGCCCGAATGCGAAGAATGCGCAGAAGTTCATTGAGTTTGCCACGCGAGCCGACCGCCAGGCTGCCTTTGCCCAGCTGATACCCTACGGGCCGAGTAATCTCAGGGCGTACAAGCTGATATCGGAGGAAAGAGGTCGTAAGCTTGCTAGTTATCCCGACTACATGGCGAGCAGCGTTCCCCTCAACATGCGGTGGTACGGTCAGGTCGGCTCGGACGGCGTGCCAAATGTTGAGCGACTCCGCGAGCGCTGGAACGAGTGGATTCTTCTTTAGACGGAAAACAAATGGATTTTCGGCAGTCAACACGCAGAAACCTGACTTCGCCTCGTCTAGCGCCGTGCATTCCGTGTGGGTCTACCAACGGCGACGCGGTGGTGCCGATCGAACTTGCCATTGCAACCGCAGTCGCCGAGCCCGCAGCCCCATATGTGCAACCCTGTTGAGAGCTGCCGGCTTCTGCACTGAAGAGGGTGACGAACTGCGCCAGCGCTTCAGCGTCCGGCTCGCGAAAATAGGAAAGGAAAGCAATCGCAATGGCAGATAAAAAAGCGGCGACCCACCCGGTGGATAGGGGTCGGCTGGACTCCGTTCGAGCCCGGATCAACTTTGCTCAGCCCGTACCCGCCACGCTGCTCGCAAAATAGGAAAAGAGGAGCAAGCGAATGGCAAATCCCCGAACGGCGATGGCATCCGTAGATCGCGAGCGGCTCGAGAGCGTTCAGGCTCGAATTAATTTTGCTCAGTCTGGGCTCGCCAAGGATGCGGCGCGACCTCTTGAGTCGCCGGAGCGACCGCCGCAAGTGAAAGCGGGATATGGATACGACGTCTCTTTTGCGGACCGCGAGGTCACGATCCGCAAGGCCCGTCCCATCGTCGGAACTGTCGCTCGGCAAGGAGGGCTTCGTGTGCATCCGTCACGCTGCAACGTCGCTGCAGGAGCGTGATGCGGACAAGTTCCGCAAGAATGGCGAAAAGCCCATTCCCTCGCCGAAGGAAGGGCGGAGTTCTGTCGAACCATCTACGCTTCGCTAGATCCTTGCCAGTGATGCCACAAGCCAACAGCAAGGATTTACGGATGACCGGTGCGCGCAGGGTTGCGCAGGCCGTGAACAATCGTAGGAAAGGATTGGCTTCAGACGATTTTATCTTCGACGTCTCGGCCCGTGTTTCCTCGAATGTGCGGCAAGCGGCGATGATCGAGGTGCAGCCGCGCTGCTGTTGAGCTTGGTGAGGTCTGATCCCGGAGGAAGCTTTCGACGCGCCTCAGGCGTAACCACTCGCAGTTCCGTCGCCATGGAGCATCAAATAGTGCCCTTGCATATTACGCGTCCCAGCGCAATTACCGAGAATAAAGCATTGGAGAAAAGCTTGGCTCCTTCGCAGATCGAATTTTGCAACGTCACGAAGATGTACGGACCTGTTGCGGCGGTCCGAGACCTCTCGCTGGCCGTTCGTCGCGGCGAGTTCCTGACAATTCTCGGTCCAAGCG
>NZ_JAQOSR010000257.1:0-8807 GCF_046718885.1 Bradyrhizobium sp. UFLA01-814
ATGCCATGATGCGAGACCGAAAGCCGTACCTACAGACCAAACCGACATAACAGTTGCCGGCTTTCGCCGGGACGACGGAATCAAAACGGCCGCTCGATTGGAGCGGCCGTTGTCGTTTCAGCGATCGCGTTTACGCGTAGTTGCTGTCGTCACCGTCGCCGCCGCCACCATCGAAGCCGTCGTCATCATTGTCGAAGTCGTCGGCGTCCTGATCATCGTCACTGTCCCGGTCGGCCTGCGCCTGGTCGAACGCGCCGGCGCGCGAGCCGGAATCACTGTCGCGACCGGACGAACTGACATCGTTGATCCCGGCGTCACGGGCGAGGTCGCTCGACGACTGGTCGCCGCCCCAAGGACGCGAACCGCCCAAGCCACTGGCGTCCGCCAGCGACTGGTGGCTGCCGCCACCCATCATGCCGCGGATGCTGGAGAGCAACAGTCCGCCGCCGACCACGCCGGCTGCGGCCGCCGCTGCGGTGCCGAGGAACGAACCGCCGCCGCCACCGGGAGCGCCACCGCCGAACGCCGGCGGCTGCGGGCCGCCATAGCCCTGGCCGTAGGGTTGCGCGGGCTGGCCGTAAGGCTGGCCATAGCCGCCGCCGGCCTGCTGCATCGCCTGGCCCGAGTTCCAGACCGGGCGGCCGCCCGGATCGCGGCCGCCCATGTCGGGCGCCCGCACCGGCGGCACCGAACCATGCTGCTGGCCCTGTCCGCCGAAGATCGCGTCGCGCATCGAATCGAGGAAACCGCCGCCCTGCTGCTGGGCTCCCTGCTGCTGGCCGACCGCGGCCTCGAGTTCCTGGATCCGGTCATGGGCGCGCTTCAGCGCCTCGTCCTGAACCAGCGCGGTCTGCACCAGCGCGTAGACCGCATTCGGCGCGCTGCGCAGGCCCTGCACGATCGCGGACATGGCCTCGCCGTCGCGCGGGGCATTCTCCAGCTTGGCGAGCCGGTCGAAGAGATCGTCGATCAGTTGGCGTTCTTGCGGTGTCATGGCGTTCTCCATCGCGCCGATCGAATCGGCGCGTCCGGGATGTATGACGGGCTTTGTGGCGCAAGGAGTGGGGGCCAGAATTAAATTTATGTATGCGACAATACGACCGGCGGTTTTTCGTGAACCTTAAAGCGTTTTCGAGCGAAGCCTGCCCCGCACTTGATGCGGGGTAGGGACCGGTTCAGGCCAGTGTAACTTTATTCAGGGCCAGCAGCGCGGGGAAATCGTCGCCTGCCAGATAGGCATGCTCGGTCTCGCGCTGCGTCGTCAGCGGGTCGAGGCTCTTCAGCGTTTCGTCGACGAAACCGGGATGGCACATCACGAGCCCGTCCTCCGGCATGCCCTCGAGGAAGCCCTGCATCAGCGCCGCGAAATCATTGCCGCGCGTAAAATCATAGGCGCCGGCGAAGGCCGGATTGAACCGCAGGCCGGCTCGCTGCGCCTTGATCCGGAACTGCGTGCTGAGCACGTTCAGCACCAGCGCCTTCGGCGCCGCCAGCTGGCGCGCCAGCGGGCCTTCGCGGCCGCACTGCCGCACCCAGGCGCCCGGCGCGCGCTCCTTCACGGCGCGCAGGAAGCCGTCGCGCACCTGCGGGAACAGCTGCGCGTGCTGATGACCGTCGACGAAGTCGGGTGCGCGGCCGAACAGATCATGGAAGGCGTCGAGCTGCGCCAGCACCTCGGCATGGACCAGTTCGGCGTCGAGCCGGTGCATCAGCCCGGCGCGCAGCAGCCGTGGGAAGGGCAGGAACATGTCGCCGTCGAGCGGGCGGAAATGCATCGTCAGCGGCCGGAACGGCGCGGTCAGCGTCACATGCAGCCCGATCGCGCAGCGCGGGCTGTTCGCCACCGACGCCGTGAGCGCGCTGGCCGCGTCGCGGCCGATCGCCGGCGTCACCATCATCACCGACGTCGCGTTGAGGCGCGCGCGCTCGATCAGATCGCGGATCGCGCGGTTGACGCCGTCGCTCAAGCCATAGTCGTCAGCACACAGCCAGATCCGGCGCGGCGTATCGGTGTTCATTCCGCAGCGGTCCGCTCGGAGGCATTTTGCGCCGCGCCGCCGTCGGCGTGCTTCTCGGTGTGCTCGGCGACGAAGTAGATCGGCCGCGCCTTCAGCTCGGAGAGGATCTTGCCGATATATTCGCCGACGATACCGATCATGATCAGCTGCACGCCGCCGATCGTCATCATGCCGATCATCAGCGACGGATAGCCGGGGACCTGCTTGCCGGTGGTCAGCACTTCCCACAGGATCGAGAGGCCGAACAGGAACGCCGCACCGGCGAGCAGCGCGCCGAGCAGGCTGGCAAAGCGCAGCGGCGCCACCGAGAACGAGGTCAGGCCCTCGATCGACAGGCCGATCAGCCGGCCGGCATTGAAGGTGGTGACGCCATGCGCGCGCGGCGCCGGCTCGTAGTCGACGCGGATCTGCCGGAAGCCGATCCAGCTGGCGAGGCCCTTGAAGAAGCGGTTGCGCTCCGGCAATTGCCGCAGGGCTGCGGCCGCGCGCGGCGACAGCAGGCGGAAGTCGCCGGCATCCTCCGGGATCTGCTGCCGGGCGCCCCAGTTGATCAGCGCGTAGAAGCCGCGCACGGCCAGCCGCCGCGCAGCCGATTCATTGTCGCGATGCGCCTTCGCCGTGTAGACCACGTCGTAGCCGTCATCGATCCAGTGTGCGACCAGTTGCTCCACGAGCGTCGGCGGATGCTGGCCGTCGCCATCCATGAACAGCACCGCGCCGCGGCGGGCGTGGTCGAGGCCGGCCATCAGCGCCGCCTCCTTGCCGAAATTGCGCGACAGCGACACCACCTGCAGGTCGAGCCCGTCGGCGGGCAGGCCGCGCGCGATCGTCAGCGTGTTGTCCGCGCTGCCGTCATCGACATAGATCACCTCGCAGGCGAGGCCGTAGCGGGCGCGCAGCGTCCTGGCGAGGCTGACCAGCCGCTCATGCAGCGCCGCAAGCCCGGCCGCCTCGTTGTAGACGGGCACGACGATCGACAGACCCTGCCCGGCGGCGGTCTTGGCGGTCGTGGTCAGGCTGGAAACGTCAGAGCCCAGCATCATCGATCAGGTTCCAGAACTAGAGCGTTTTCGAGCGAAATGGCCTTCCGCCTCGCACGAAGACACCGCGTCAAAACGAGAGATCCCTCGAACACAATATGGTACCGAAGGGTAGCTGTCGCCAACATGAACGGCGTGGCCGCCTCATTGTCGCAGGAACGCCTCGAGCCTGGCGAACAGCGGGTTCTCGCGGTCGAACACATAGTCCAGCGATACCACCGACACGGTTTCGGCGCCGTGCTCGCGCAGGAAGCTGCCGAGCGCGTAGAGCTTGCCCGGTGGGCAGTGCAGCGTAAGCATGCCCGACGAGGTCGGGTCGCCGAACGGGGCGACGACGCCGAAGCGGTTATGCGCCTCGGAGAGCAGCGCATCGTTGCAGCCGGCGAAGCGGGTGCGGACCTCGCGATACTTGCTGGCGCGGGCGCGCGCCGCGATGTGGTCGAGGATCACGCGCGCGGTCTCGCGGGCGCCGGTCGACCAGTCGGCATCCCGCGATGCAACGAGGTTGGCCTGGCTGCGCAGCATGACGCCGTCGTCGAGCACCTTGAGCCCGTTGGCGGTGAGCGTCGCACCTGTCGTCGTGATGTCGACGATCAGCTCGGCGGTGCCGGCGGCGGGCGCGCCCTCGGTGGCGCCGGCGCTTTCGACGATGCGGTAGTCGCCGACGCCGTGCCTGGCAAAGAAGCCGCGCGTCAGATTGATGTATTTGGTCGCCACCCGCATGCGGTGATTGTGCTGTTCGCGGAAGCCGGATGCGACGTCGTCGAGATCGGCCATGGTGCGGACGTCGATCCAGGCCTGCGGCACCGCGACCACGACATTGGCGTAGCCGAAGCCGAGGCCCTCGATCATCAGCACGCGCTTGTCGGCATCGGGAATGCTCTCGCGCACCAGGTCCTCGCCGGTGACGCCGAGATGCACCGAGCCGCGAGCCAGATTGGCCGCGATCTCGCTCGCCGAGAGATAGGCGATCTCGACATTGTCGACGCCGGCGATGGTGCCGCGATAGTCGCGGGCGCCGCCGGCCTTCGACAAGGTCAGCCCGGCGCGGGCGAAGAAGCTTTCGGCGTTTTCCTGCAGCCGCCCCTTTGAGGGAACGGCGACGACAAAGGGCGTGCTCATTGGGCGCCTCCGAAGCAGGTGGCCTCGCCATGCCGGGTCATCGCCTCGATCCAGACCGAGAAGCCGACCGCGGGGATCGGGCTCGCCGAGCCGAGCTGCGTCATCAGCCCGTCATAGCGCCCGCCGGCGACCAGCGGCTCGGCGCCGTTGCCCTTGGCGTGCAGCTCGAACTCGAAGCCGGTGTAGTAGTCGAGGCCGCGGCCGAACGCGGTGGAGAACCGGGTCTTTCGGATGTCGATGCCGCGCGCGGCCATGAAGCCGATCCGGCTCTCGAGCTGGTCGATCGCGCCGGCAAGATTGAGCTTGGCGTCGGAGGCCAGCGCACGCAGCTGCGCGACCGCGTCGTCGGGATCGCCCGCGATCGCCAGGAAGCGCTTGATGGTCGCGACCGCATCGCGCGGCAGCGCGCCGCCCTTCAGCGTCGATTGCTCGAGGAAACGGTCGGCGATCTCGGCGACCGTGCGGCCGCCGACATTGGTGGTGCCGGCGATCGACATCAGATCGGTGACCAGCGCCAGCGCCGCCTTGCGGTCGGAGCCGGCCAGCGCAGCGAGCACGCCCTCATATTCGTTGCGGCCCGGCGCGGTCTTGAGCGTCAGCTGCTCGATGTCGTCGGTCAGCGAGACCTTGCGGTTGAAGTCCTTGATCAGCCGGCGCCGCCACACCGGATAGAGGTCGAGCGCATCGATCAGCGCGTTGAACAGCGCGACGTCGCCGGTGCGGATCTCGACGTCCTTCAACCCGAACGCCGTGGTCGCCTCCAGCGCCAGCGCCAGCATCTCGGCGTCGGCCGCGGCGCGGTCCTGCCGCCCGAACGATTCGATGCCGGCCTGCAGGAACTGGCTCGGCGCACCGCCGCGATAGCGAAACACCGGGCCGAGATAGCTGAAGCCGGCGGGCTGGCCGGCGCGGGCGGAGGCGAGGTAATCGCGCGCCACCGGGATCGTGAGGTCCGGGCGCAGGCAGAGCTCCTCGCCGCCCGGGTCGGTCGTCAGATACAGGCTTTTGCGGATGTCCTCGCCGGAGAGATCGAGGAACGGCTCGGCCGGCTGCAGGATCGCGGGCTCGGACCTCTGATAACCGGCCTGCGCGAACGAGGCCAGCAGCGCATCCGCCCAGACGGCGGATCCGACGGCGGATCGTGGTGCGGCAGCTTCGGTCATCTCGACGTCCAATAGGTCCGGATTCGGTTCCGGCGCGGGTTCCATGGGTGGTGTTTGCGGAGCCCTTAGCACGGTCGGCCCATGCTTTCGACAGGGATCGGCCAAGTGGCTTAATGATTGGGTTCGTTAACGATTTTGCGACGGCTTGGCTAGGGGCAGATGTTCCCCACAACCGGGTGGCCGTAGCCCGGATGAAGCGCAGCGAAATCCGGGGCATCTCGCGCCGCCGACAGGCTTTCCCGGATTGCGCTTCGCTTCATCCGGGCTACGCAGCGCGCCAATCCCCCAGTGCCGCTTGCACCAGTGCCAGCGCCGCGACGGCGGCGGTGTCGGCGCGCAGGATGCGCGGGCCGAGGGCGAGGCGGAGGATGGCGGGCTGGCGCAGCAGCAGCGCGCGCTCTTCCTCGGCGAAGCCGCCTTCCGGGCCGATCAGGACATCGATCCCGGCGTTCGCAGCCGTTGCCGCCTGTAGCGCCCGCACCGGGCTTTCGACCTCGGCGGCCTCGTCGCAGAACACCAGCAGCCGCGCCGGATCGCGCCCCGCCAGGAAACGTTCGAGGGGTACGGGATCGGCGACCTCGGCGAGCGAGATGATCCCGCATTGCTCGGCGGCCTCGACCACATTGGCGCGCATCCGCTCGCTATTGACCCGCGACACCTGGGTGAAGCGTGTCAGCACCGGCACGAGCCGCGCGGCGCCCATCTCGACCGCCTTCTGCACCATGTAGTCGAGGCGCGCATGCTTCAGCGGCGCGAACACATAGCTGACGTCGGGCAGGCGGTCCTGCGCGCGGGTCTGCGCTGATACCGTCAGCATGTCGGCCCGCTTGCGGCCGGAAATCTCCGCGCGCCATTCGCCGTCGCGGCCGTTGAACACCAGCACGCTGTCGCCGGCGTTAAGCCGCAGCACGTTGCCGAGATAGTTGCTCTGATCGCGTGCGAGCGGAACGGTTGCGCCGCCGCCGAGCGGGGCATCGACAAACAGGCGGGGGCTGCGAAAATCGTGTTCAGGCATGTCCGAGGCGGCTTCATTGCGGTGTGGCAAGTTTACCAAACTATGCGACACCGTAGTCCCGCGGACTCGTCAGGAACTCGCCGGCCGGGTAGTAAGGAGGCGTCGATATATTGCTTCAGTCACCAAGTCATTTCTTTAGTCCAAAGGGGCCGCTTGCACGCAGCCCCTTTTGCTTTTCAGTCGCCCGTGCGCGGCATCGGGCCGTTAATCCAAACCGAGGCCTCGCCGAAAATCGCGTTCAGGCAAATTTGATGGTCCGGTTTTACCTCCGTTCGTAGCCTAAAGGTTTAGAATCGGGGAACAATTTAATGTGGCCGGTGTGGCCCTACGCCGCGCTGTCGCCCAAATCGACGGGTTGTTAAGGCCTCACAGGAATCGTAAAACGCCCCCAAAATTCGTTGCTTCGTTTTTGTTGCGCTGGGGTTGCCTGGACCTTTTGCCGGAGAAACACCCTCGATGATCCGCCGACTGATCGTGCTGACCGTTGCCGCGACCGCCCTGTCCGTGGGGCAAGCCGCCGCGCAGAGCGCCTTTCCGGCCCCGTTGCCCAATCAGGCCGGTAAGGCCGGCACCGCGTCCGACCCCGCGTTTCCGCCGGTCAATGGTATGCGTCCAAGCCAGGCCGGAACCGCCTCGGATTCCGCATTCCCGCCGGTCAACGGTGCGCCGGCGGCCAGGGTCGGTGCCACGCCGTCGGCATTTCCGAGCAGTGGCGCGGCCCCCATCGCCGGTGGCGGGGTGTCGTCGCCGCCCCCGCCGGGTGCGGGTGGTGGTGCCGCCGACGCCTGCATGAAGAATTTCACGCCGCTGCGTGAGGATGCGGAGAAGCGCGGCAAGGCGATCAAGGCGGCGAGCGATCGCCACGCCAGCCCCCAGGAGGCCTGCAAGCTGATCGGCAATTACAGCCAGGCCGAGATCAAGATGATCAAATATGTCGACACCAACGCGCAGAAGTGCGGAATTCCGCCGCAGATCGCCGACCAGCTGAAGGCCGGGCACAAGAATACCGAAGCGCTGCTGAAGAAGGTCTGCAATGTCGCGGAGCAGGCGGCGGCGCAGCCGCGTGGGCCTGCGGGGCCGAGCTTGAGCGACGTGCTCGGCTCGTCCGCCTCGCTGCCGGAAGCGACGCCGACCAAGAAGGGCGGCAGCACCTTCGATACGCTGAACGGCAACGTCCTCACCCGTTGATGGATCACCCATGAGCGATGTCTCCACCCGCGTTGCCGATTCCACAGGCAACTGGGTGGATACCCATGCGCCGGTCTGGTCGCGGCCCTATCTGCGGCTTGCGCGCTACGACCGGCCGATCGGCTCCTGGCTGCTGTTGATGCCGTGCTGGTGGTCGGCGGCGCTTGCCGCCGGCGTCGCGCATGACGTGCGCTCGCTGCCGCTCGTGGTCCTGCTGTTCTTCATCGGCGCCTTTGTGATGCGCGGCGCCGGCTGCACCTGGAATGACATCACCGATCGCGATCTCGACGCCAAGGTCGAACGCACGCGGTCGCGGCCGATCCCCGCCGGGCAGGTCACGGTGACGCAGGCGGTGGTCTTCATGGTCCTGCAGGCGCTGATCGGGCTTCTCGTGCTGCTGCAGTTCAACCGCTTCGCGGTGATGACCGGCATCGCCTCGCTTCTGATCGTCGCGATCTACCCGTTCATGAAGCGGATCACCTGGTGGCCGCAGGTCGTGCTCGGCCTCGCCTTCTCCTACGGCGCGCTGATGGGATTTGCGGTGACACTCGCGCGCATCGATCTGGCCGCGATTGCGCTCTATGCCGGATCGATCGCCTGGGTGATCGCCTACGACACCATCTACGCCCATCAGGACGCCGAGGATGATGCGCTGATCGGCGTCAAATCCACCGCGCGCTTGTTCGGTGCCCGCACCCATCGTGCGCTCGTGATCTTCTACGGTCTCGCCGTGCTCTTGATCGGCGTGGCGTTCGCGCTCGCGGGGGCGCGTTGGCCGGCCTGGATTGGGCTAGCGGCGTTCGCGCTGCACCTCGCCTGGCAGGTCCGGCGGCTCGACATCAGCGATGGCGCGCTCTGCCTGCGCATCTTCAAGTCCAACCGCGACGCCGGCTTCATCCTGTTCGCGAGCCTGGTCGTCGACGCGGTGCTGCGCGCGGCGTGATGACTTCGCAGGATGGGTTTCGCTTCGCTCTACCCATCCTACGCAGCTCGAAATGAAGGCGAGAGGTGCGACAAGTCACGCATGCGCGGGTGATGACACCGCGTGGCGTGAGACGATGAATCGAAACCCATCCTCATCGTCGACCCATCCTCATCGTCGTCCTGGCGAAAGCCAGGACCCATTACCCCAAATCACAATTGTTGCGCGACGCTGGGGCCGCGATCCCGTTCATCACCGAATGCGGTGGTTGATGGTGTGGACGGCCCCCTACGGCATCAGTGTGCCAGAATGAGGTTGTCTAGATCTCATACATGGGAG
>NZ_JAQOSR010000258.1:0-8753 GCF_046718885.1 Bradyrhizobium sp. UFLA01-814
GGTTATGGGTCCCGGGTCGCGCTTCGCTTGCCCGGGACGACGAGAGTGGGCGATCGATGAATCTGCGGGTGTGGCAAAACCCCTGGCGCCTGATGCTGGCCGTCAATGCGGCCGTGCTGGTCGGCGTGTTCCTGCACAAGATCGCGCTGCCGCCCTTCGTTCCCTACATCCATCTGCTGGTCGACTATCATTACGGCTTCACCAAGCGCGCGCTGGTCGGGGCGATCGTGTGGCTGTTCACCGACAAGGTGCCCGTATGGCTGGTGTTCGCGCTGGCCGGCGCGATCTGGCTGCTGACGCTCGGACTGTTCATCAAACTGTTCCGCCGCACATTCGGCTTCAACGACGCGCATTGGCCGTTGTTCGTCTTCATCGCGGGCTCGCCGTTCTTCCTGAAGAACTTCATGCACACGCTCGGCCATTTCGACATCTATGGCTGTGCGCTGACGATCGTGCTGCTGCTGATCCCGGCGCGCTCAGTGGTGTATGTGCTGATTGCCGCGCTGTTCTCGATCCTGCTGATCCTGGTCCATCATATCTTCGTCCTGATGTATGTGCCGACCATCGCGGCGATCGTGGTGCTGCGCTTTTATCTGGTGCAACGCGTCACGCCACGCAGCGCCGCAATCGGCATCGCGGCGCTCGCAGGAGTCGGCATCCTGTTCCTGGTCGCGCAATTCGCCGGCACGGTCGACGTGCCCTATGACGAATTCATCCGTCATCTGCAGAGCCGGATGGCCGATCCGGCACGCACCGACCTGCTTCAGTTCGGCTACATCTGGTACCAGCCGCTGTCGAAGGAGTTCGCCGACACCTGGGCACGCATGCCCTCGAACATCCTGGGCGTTCCGGTGTTTGCGCTGCTGATCTGGCTGCACACGCCGCTGTGGCGCTATTTCGCGCGACTGATTGGCGCGCTCGCGAGCGACCTGCATCGCCGGATCGTGCTCGGCGCGCTCGTTGTGATCAGCGCCGGCTATTTCGTGATGTTCGTGACGGTGTTCGACTATTCGCGCTGGATCTCGAACTGGGCGGTCTGCATGTTCCTGATGCTGCATGCCACCAGGATGCTGCCGGCGTCGAAGGATGTGCCGGTGATCCCGTCAGACGATAGCAAGACCACAATCCTCGGCTGGATCGTGACGCTGATCCCGCGCGTCGGGATCGTCAGGCCGTTCTAACATTTTCTTTGATCAAGCTCAGCGCGCGCGCCGGACACGCACGTAAAGCGCGCCCTCGCCGCCATGGCCGATATGCGCTTCCTCGAAGCCGACGACCAACGAGCGGAATTCCGGCAGGCTGAGCCATTCCGGAACCTGGCGGCGCAGCACGCCGCGTTCGGAATCGAGGCCACCGACCTTGCCCTTGCCGGTGATGACGAGCACGAAAGTGAGCCCGTCGCTGTGCGCGCGCTGCAGGAAGGTGAACAGCATGCGATGCGCGCGCCTCTGCGTCATGCCGTGCAGATCAAGCCGCGCATCGATCTCCTGCCGGCCGCGCGACAACTTTGCGCGTTCGCGGCGTCCGATCGGCGCTAGCGGCGGCACGTGCGGGCGTTGCGCCGGCGCAGCCTTGACCGTTGTCGCCGGCTTGACCGGGATGGATTTGGCCGCGCCGTGATGGACGGCCGGATCAGAGGCGACGGCGTGGGCCTTCGCGGCGGCGGGCCGCTTGCGCAGCGGCTTGACCTGCTTTGCCACGCTCTCCCAGAGCGCACGCTCCTCTTCGCTCAGCGCGCGCTTGCGCCGCGGCAGAGCGGACAGATCGGGGATCGGCGCGGGACGTTTCATTGATCGCGGTGATGGCGATAGCGCCGGAAGCGCCGCTTCTCCGGTTGCGGAATATCGGGCCGGGCGACCGGCAACGGCACCGGTTCTGCCACAGGTGCGGCCTGCGCGACAGGGGTCGTTGCTGCAGGCGCTGCAGGCGCGACATCCTTCGCGGCCGGGTTCTTGGCGGCGCTGGTGGCCGCATCTTTCGCCGCGCTTTTGGCGATACCGGCGGTCGGCACATCCGCAGCCTTCGCCGCCGGCTTGTCCTTCGGCGGCTCGGTCTGCGGAAACAGCTTTGCGATCTTGGCCGAGGGCCGCTCATCCGGAACAGGCAGCCTGTGGCCGCGCGCGACGGGGTCGAGACCCCTCGGCACCAGCATGACGAATTGCATGTTGTGCCGCAGCCGGCCCGAGACCTTCCCGGCATCCGCACCGGCGCCGAAATAAAGATCGGCGCGCGCCGGGCCGACGATCGCAGAGCCAGTGTCCTGCGCGATCATCAGCCGGTGGAACGGCGTCTTCGACTGTTCGGATTCGATCGGCAGCTCGCCGGCGATGAAGAACGGCGTGCCGTAGACATGCAGCGCCTTGTCGACCGCGATCGAGCGGCCCGGCGTCAGCGGCACGCCCTGCGCGCCGACGGCCTCGTCCTTGTCGGACAGCGGGACCTCGCGGAAGAAGACGTAGGAACGGTTCTGCCGCCGCAGGTCGTTGGCGCCGTCAGGGTTCTGCTCCATCCACTCCCTGATCTTCTGCATCGACATCTGATCCTTCGGGATGATGCCGCGGTCGATCAGGACGCGTCCGACCGGCGTATAGGGATAACCATTATGCGCATCGTAATTGATGCGCAGCGTGGTGCCGTCCTCGAGCTTGATCCGCGCCGAGCCCTGGATCTGCGCGAACAGGAGATCGGTCTGGCTCTTCAGCCAGCAGATCTCGAGCCCGCGGCCGGCGATCGCGCCGTCCTCGATCTGGCCGCGGTCGTAATAGGGCACGAGCTTGCGCCGGCCGATCTTGCGATACACCGCGCCGCCATTGGGCAGGCCGACCGAATTCTGCGTCTTGCCGCGCACGAACAGGTTGGACGGGCGGCGATAGACCGGCACGTTGTAGACGTCGGTCTGGGTCCGCGATCCATCGAGCACCGGCTCGTAGTAACCGGTGACGAAGCCGGCATCCTCGCCGAGCCGCGAGATGCGCAGCGGCACGAAATTCTGCTCGAAGAAGTCCTTCGCCTTGACCCCATCGCTCAGCGCGAGTCCCTTGGCAATCCGGCAGGGATCGCGCAGCGAGCTCCCGAGCGCTTTCGAATCGGCAGGCGCGCCCTGCTGGGCCGCGATCGGCTTGCAGCTGGTGCGAAACGCCTTGTAGGCCGCGAGATGATCGTCGGCGCGCCAGCCCTCGACGTTGGACCAGGCGAGCGGCTCATACTGGCTGCCGCTGACCTGCAGCGGCATTTCCAGATTGGGATAGGGGATCGGGTGGCTGTGCTCGTGTCGCGGCGGAGGGTGCCGGCTTGATCTGTAGCGCGCGGCGATCGCTGCGGTGGAGCACAGCACCGCGAGCGCGCAGCACGCGACTGCGAGCCGCCCGTAGCTGAGATGCTTAGTGAGCGCTTCCGGTGCCAACCAGCTTCCAATTCGGATCGCGGGAAGTCGAGTCGCGGGCGAATGTCCAGATATCGGTGATGTCGGCGACCTTGTCCGGGCTGCCATCGACGATGGTGCCGGCCTTGTCGCGCGTGACCGAGATCATCTGCGACACGAAGCGGACGGTGAGCTGGGTCGAGCGGTCGCGCGCCTCCGCGCTGACGATCTCGGCCTTGTCGATCGAGACGAACCGCGTCTCGGTCTTCTGCTCGTGCTTCTCGCGATCCTTGATCGCGGCCTCGAAGCTTTCATAGACCTCGGTCGACAGCAGATCGCGCAGCGCGCGGCGATCGCCATTGGCGAAGGCCAGCACGATCATTTCATAGGCCGAGCGGGCGCCTGAGAGGAAATGCCGCGGATCGAACGAGGAATCCTGGGCGGCCACCGCGTCGAGACCCTGCGCCAGTGGGGTGCCGGGCTCGGCGATGCCCTTCCAGTGTTCCGTCGGTTCGACCGGCTCGGCGGGCGCGGCCGAGGCCGGCTGGTCGATCACCGATCCCGGGATCGGAACGACGTTGTTATCCTGACCGCGCTGCACGACGTTGGGCGCGGCGCGATCATAAGGCGGCCGCTCGCTTCCCGTGCGCTGTCCGAGAACGCTGCGCAGGCGCAGGAAGATAAACACGGCCAGCGCCAGGAAGATGATGGTGTAGATATCCACGTCGAATTCGCTTTCTGGTCTCTGCCGGCAACGGGCCGGCCGTCAAAGCGTTCCCGGTCGGGAACAGCAGAGATTACATCACCGATAGAGTCCGCAGATGTAGGCACGAAACTATGCCCGGCCAATGGCGCTTTTTGGCACGGGCAAGTGTAGCGCGTTTTGACCCCCGGGGGAAACCGTTCCTTTCAGGAAATCGCGTATCTTCAATAATTTAGGAAGCTGTTAAGAGATTGGACAGGCTCACGCGCGCCGCCCTTTGCCGGGAGAACTTGCCGCGGACCCGCCGGAACGCGCCCGTTCGTCGTCCTTGTGGACCGAGCCGGGCCTATGATAGCCACTCGCCCGGCATCGGCATTCTCAACACCTTAACGCGTGCCGTCGGACATTCTGTCCATCGAGCGCTGCTCCAGGAGACATTTTCATGACCAATGGCAACGGCGCCCCCGTCGAACAACAGCCCGCTCCCCAGCTCAATGTGTTGGCGCAGTACACCAAGGACCTGTCGTTCGAAAACCCGAATGCGCCGGCCTCGCTCGGCCAGCAGCAACAGCAGCCGGCGATCAACATCCAGATCAACGTCTCCGCCAACAACCTGTCGGAGAACGAGTACGAGGTGATCCTCTCGATCGAGGGCAAGGCCGAGACCGCAGGCAAGGTGATGTTCAGCTTCGACCTCGCCTATGCCGGCGTCTTCCGGATCGTGAATGTGCCGAAGGAGAACCTGCACCCGCTGGTCATGATCGAGTGCCCGCGGCTGCTGTTCCCGTTCGCACGCGAGATCGTCGCGACCGCGGTCCGCGACGGCGGCTTCCCGCCTTTGTTGCTCGACCCCGTCGATTTCCTCGGTCTCTACCGCCAGAACATGGAGCGGCAGGCGGCCGCCCAGGCTGCTCCCGGCGTCAAGCCGAGCTGAGTTCTAAACTCGAGAAAATGTAACACGCGCGGAAGTGTGATCCGTCATCCTGAGGAGCCCGCGCTTGCGGGCGTCTCGAAGGATCGACGGCCGCCAGCCGGGCCGTGCATCCTTCGAGGCTCGCAAGAGCTCGCACCTGCAGCGACAAAGGCGAAGCCTTTGCGCGGGGATGACGGAACTGCGCCCCGACCTGTCTTGAATCAAGCCGCCGGTGCTGCGGCAGGCGCTGGCGGCGGCAGGTAATCGTTCCAGATCGGCTTGTCGCCGAGCGTGGCGATGAAGGCCCGGTGGGCCTCTCGATCGGCGTCACTGACCCGCGCGAGTAGCGGGGTCTCGCGCTGCCGCCGCGGCGTATCACCACTATGGCCGCCCGCGCGCGCATCCGACGTTTCCGACGCCAGGATCAGCTGCGACTGCCGCGCTCCGATCAGATCGATATAGACCTCGGCCAGCAGCTCGGCGTCGAGCAAGGCGCCGTGCTTGGTGCGGCGGGAATTGTCGATCTGATATCGCGAGCAGAGATCGTCGAGCCGGTTCGACACGCCGGGATGCTTGCGCCGTGCCAGCAGCAGCGTATCGACCAGCTGGTCCTTCGGGATCGCCTTCCGCTTGATGCGGTCGAGCTCGGCGTTGATGAAGCTGATGTCGAACGACGCGTTGTGGATCACCAGCGGCGTATCGCCGATGAAGGCCAGGAACTCGTCGACCACCTCGTTGAACAGCGGCTTGGAGGCCAGGAACTCGGTCGACAGCCCATGCACGGCGAACGCTTCGGCCGGCATGTCGCGCTCGGGATTGATGTAGACGTGGTAGGTCTGTCCGGTCGGCATGCGGTTGAAGATCTCGACGCAGCCGATCTCCACCAGCCGGTCGCCGCGCAGCGGATCGAGGCCAGTGGTTTCGGTATCGAGAACGATTTCGCGCATGACGTGAATGAATCCGAAAAGGCGGGCGAATCAGGCGCGCCGCTTCGGCATCTTAACGACCTCAGCCAGAATGTCGCGGATACGCGCCCGCACCGGATCGAGTCCGTGCGAGGTATCCACTATGAAATCCGCGCGCTTGCGCTTCTCGGCGTCCGGCATCTGCTTGGCGATGATGGCGTCGAGCTTGGCCGCATCCATCGTGCCGCGGGCGAGCACCCGCTCGCGTTGCAGTTCCGGCGAGGTGGTGACGACAACGACGGCATCGACACGCTTCTCGCCGCCGGTCTCGAACAATAGCGGCACGTCGACAACGACGATCGGGTTACCTGCGGCTTCCGCATCGGCGAAGAATTTCTGGCGCGACGCGCCGAGCATCGGATGCACGATCTGCTCGAGCTGCTTCATCGCAGCAGGATCGTGCACCACGCGCGCCGACAGTTTCGTGCGATCGACCTTGCCGCCGGCAGTGGTGCCGGGAAAGGCGGCCTCGATCGCCGGCGCGGCTTCGCCTTCATAGAGCTGATGCACGGCCGCATCGGCGTCGTACACCGGCACGCCGGCCTCCATGAACAGTTTGGCCGTGGTGGATTTCCCCATCCCGATCGAGCCGGTCAGTCCAAGAATCAACATGGTGTCAGCATCGCATCAACATCGGTTCAGCATCTCTCTCGTCGCCGCGCCTGCGCGCCTCACACCGCGAGCAGCTTCTCGCCGCGCAGGAACGCCAGCAGCGACAATAGCGGCAGGCCGAGGATGGTGAAATGGTCACCTTCGATCCGCTCGAACAGATGCACGCCGAGGCCCTCGAGCTGGTAGGCCCCGACGCTGGTCGTCACCGCCTCCCCGGCATGGTCGAGATAGCTCTCGATCTCGCCGGCAGCGAGCCGCCGCATGGTCATGCGGGCCACGCTCACATCGCCGAACAGGACCTTTCCATCGCGTGCCACCGAGACGGCGGAATGCAGCTCATGGGTCTGTCCGGCGAGCAGGCTAAGTTGCTCGGCAGCCTGCGTGCGGCCGGCGGGCTTGCTGAACATCCGTTGCCCCAGCGCCAGCGTCTGGTCGGCGCCGACGACATATTGACCGGGCCTCTGCCCGGACACGAACAACGCCTTCTCGCGCGCGAGGAGCAACGCGATCTCGCCCGGCGCCGAAAGGCCGGAATTCTTCTGCACTGCGCGTTCGTCGATGTCGGCCGGCAGCGCCTCGAAATCGAGGCCGGCGTTTTCAAGCAGCATCTTTCGCGCTCGGCTCTGCGACGCGAGGATCAGCTTCTGTGGGCCGCGCCAGATGCTCATGACGTGAGAATCATTCCGACGGCCGCGCGCGCTGGCGGTCGTTATGGAGCTTCATGATCGCCGCAGCCGTTTCCTCGATCGAACGCCGCGTGACGTCGAGCAGCGCCCAGTTGAATTTCGCGCTGAGGCGCCGGGCAAAGGCGACCTCGTCGGCGACCGACTGCTTGTCGATGTAGGTGTCGTTGTCGCGGTCGCCCATGGTGAGCAGGCGGTTCTGCCGGACCTGGATCAGGCGCTCGGGCGTCGCATGCAGGCTGACCACCAGCGGCTTCTTCAAGGTCTCGAGCTGGTGCGGCAGCGGGATGCCCGGCACCAGCGGCACATTTGCAGTTCGGATGCCGCGGTTGGCGAGATAGATCGACGTCGGTGTCTTCGAGGTGCGGGATACCCCGACCAGCACGACATCGGCCTCCTCGAGGCCTTCGACATGCTGACCATCGTCATGCATCATCGTGTAGTTCAGCGCATCGATGCGACGGAAATATTCCGCGTTCAGTACGTGCTGCGCGCCGACGCGCCCGGTCGTCGCGGCACCCAGATACGCCTCGAACAACTGCATCACAGGCCCGATGATCGACAAGCTCGGAACGTTGATCTCCTTGCACTTGCCCTCGAGCCGGCCGACCAGATCCTTTTCCAGCAGCGTGAACAGGACGATGCCGGGCGATTCCTCGATCTCGTCGAGCACGCGATCGAGCTGCTTCTGGCTACGCACCAGGGGATAGACGTGCTCGACCGCGGTCACATTGGCGTATTGCGCGGCGACCGCGCGCGCCACGGTAATCAGCGTCTCGCCGGTCGAGTCCGACACCAGATGCAGGTGGAAATAATTGGAAGTCGTCGGCACCAGAGCCCCTGTCTAACCTGTGAATCCCTGTGGAGGTCGAGGAGAAGAATCCGGGTCCGACGCCCGGGCTCTGTATATCTCGTCCCTTTCTTCACAGCACCCCGCAATAGGATAAGTCGACGTCACAGACGGGATGATAGTGAACCCGTGTGGATTTGTCTCTTCATAAGCTGGCCACAGACGCGCGCAACCAATTGAGTCCTGCGAGAGATTCCGGATATCCGCCGCCGTCGAGCGGAATGTTGAGGGATGTGAACAAGCCCGCAAGAACCGCTGGACCGGATTGCATGAGTCAAATTCACCGCCATTAAGACTCAAACCTTAGATTCTAAAATTAATTAGGTTTAGGAGAGCCGTGTGTGCGGATATGTATCCGTCCCTCGCTGGCGAAGCCTTGCGCGCAACGCTGAGCCCTCCCGAACTGTTCCCCCGAAAGGCATCACTGCGATGTTCGACTGGATCAACGCCCTGCCGATCTATGCCTGGGTCAAGGCCCTGCACATCGTCGCTGTGATCTCGTGGATGGCCGGCATGCTCTATCTGCCGCGGCTGTTCGTCTATCACTGCGAGGCCGAGGTCGGCTCCAGGCAGTCCGAGACCTTCAAGGTCATGGAGCGGCGGCTTTTGAAGGGGATCATCAACCCCGCGATGATCGTGACTTGGCTGGCCGGGCTTTTCCTGGTC
>NZ_JAQOSR010000259.1:0-8683 GCF_046718885.1 Bradyrhizobium sp. UFLA01-814
CCATGGTCGTCGGCAGCGTCAGATGTGTATAAGAGACAGGTTCTGGCAGATCCTGGTGGTCGCCATCGCGGTCGCCGTCGTCGCCTGGCTGTGGTCGAACGCGGTCCATAACCTCTCGGTGCGCCGCATCTCGACCGGCTTTGCCTTCCTCGGCCGCGAGGCCGGCATGCCGATCGCCGACAGCTGGATCGACTACACGCCGAAGAACACTTATCTGCGCGCGTTCATCGTCGGCGTCGTCAACACGCTACGCGTCGCGGTCATCGGCATCGTGCTGGCGACCGTGATCGGCACGCTGGTCGGCATCGCGCGGCTGTCGTCGAACTGGCTGCTGGCGCGGCTCGCCGCCGTCTATGTCGAGGTGCTGCGCGACCTGCCGCTGCTACTGCAACTCTTGTTCTGGTACGTGCTGATGCAAGGCCTGCCGGCGGCGCGCCAGGCGTGGAAGCCGGTCGACGGGGTCTATCTGTCCAACCGCGGCCTGGTGCTGCCGTCGGTGCCGCTGCATGAGGCCAATGGCTGGACGCTCGTTGCGCTGGTCGCCGGCGTGATCGTCTTCCTCATCGTCAGGCGCCGCCTGATCGCGCAGCAGATGCTCGATGGCAAGGCGCGGCCGGCCTGGCCCTACGCGCTCGGCCTCATCATCGCGCTGCCGGCGCTGGTGTCGTGGCTTCTGGGCGCAAGCTGGAGCGTCATGCTGCCCGAGCTGCGCGGCTTCAACTTCGTCGGCGGGCTGACCCTGGCGCCGGAATATTTCGCGCTGCTGATCGCGCTCGTCACGTATACCTCGGCGTTCATCGCCGAGATCGTGCGCAGCGGCATCCAGGCGGTGCCGCGCGGCCAGTCGGACGCCGCCAAGGCGCTCGGGCTGAAGCGCAGCTTCGTGCTGCAGCACATCGTGCTGCCGCAGGCGCTCCGCGTCATCATCCCGCCGATGACCAGCCAGTACCTGAACCTGACCAAGAATTCCTCGCTCGCGGTCGCGGTCGGCTATCAGGACATCGTCTCGATCGCCAACACCACGCTGAACCAGACCGGGCAGGCGATCGAGTCGATCGCGCTGATCATGATGGTGTTCCTCACCATCAGCCTCGGCATCAGCCTGTTCATGAACTGGTACAACGCGCGGATCGCGCTGGTGGAGCGCTGACATGAGCTCGGTCGCACATCTCCCGCAGGATCCGCTGCCGATCGGCCGGCGCCGCGCGCAGCGCACGCTCGGCGGCCAGATCGTGGCCTGGCTGCGCGCCAACCTGTTCGCGTCCGTGACGTCGAGCATCATGACGCTGCTGTTGCTGTTCGTGCTCGCCAAGGCGTGCATCGGCCTCTGGCAATGGGGCATCGCCAACGCGATCTGGATCGTCTCCGGCAACGACACCAGCGCCTGCCGCGCGCTGCGCGGCGTCGGCGCCTGCTGGGCGGTGATCCCCGAGAAGTACCGCTTCATCCTGTTCGGCACCTATCCGTTCAGCGAGCAGTGGCGGCCGGCGCTCGCGGTCGTGATCTTCATCGCACTGTTCGTGGTCTCGAGCCGCCGCAGCTTCTGGCGCAAGGAGCTGTTCCTGCTGTGGGCCGCGGCCTTGATCGCGATCGGGTGCCTGATGTGGGGCGGCTTTCTCGGCATGTCCTTTGTCACGCAGGACCGCTGGGGCGGGCTGCCGGTGACGCTGATCCTGGCGACTTTCGGATTGGCGTTCGGCTTCCCGCTCGGAATTTTGGTGGCGCTCGGCCGCCGCTCGAAATTGCCGGCCATCCGCTCGCTCTGCGTGCTCTATGTCGAGCTGATCCGCGGCGTGCCGCTGATCAGCCTGTTGTTCATGGCGAGCGTCATGTTCCCGCTGTTCATGCCGGACGGCGTCAACATCGACAAATTGCTGCGCGCCCAGATCGCCTTCATCCTCTATGCCGGCGCCTACCTTGCGGAAGTCGTGCGCGGAGGCCTGCAGGCGGTGCCGCGCGGACAATATGAGGCCGCCGACGCGCTCGGGCTGTCCTATTGGGAGAAGAACGCGCTGATCGTGCTGCCGCAAGCGATCCGCCACGTCATCCCGCCGCTGGTCAACACCTTCATCGCCTTCTTCAAGGACACCAGCCTGGTGCTGATCATCGGCATCTTCGATCTCTTGACCACCGCCAAGACCGCGATCGTCGATCCGGCCTGGCAGGCCTTCAGCGTCGAGGTCTATGTGTTCATCGGCGTGATCTACTTCGTGTTCTGCTTTGCGATGTCGCGCTACAGCCGCGGCCTCGAAGCGCAGCGCGCCCACGGCTGAGGCGGTGATCACGTTCGAGCGCGAAGCCTCGACCTCTATGCGTTTGTCTGGGTCGCATCGCATTTTCCTTCGTCGCATGGGACGTTTTTGGAGCCTGCCGTGATGGATCGATCCGCTTTGCGCGGAACCTGAGATGCCCCATCCGGACAAGCTTGAGAAAGTGGAAAACATCTCCGTGAGCGCGTGAACCCCGGCAGCGGCAACTTGCACTCATGTGATGCGATCACGCCGCATATGAGGAGATCGATGCCATGGCGCCCCCGAAACGCTCGCCTCACCCGATCGAGCGACCGCCAAAGGGCATGCCCGTCCCACGCAATTGGGGATTGATGCAAGGCGGCATTCCCTACCGGCCGCACGGCCCTGTCCGACCGGGAGATACCCGGCCTCAGGAAGACTGGCACACCGTCGCTGAGAAGTTCAGTGTCGGAGTCAAGGAGCTGATCTATTTCAACTTCATGACCGACGACCCCGATGTCGTGAACTGGTACCTCAGCCACTATGTGGGATGCGTCAAGGTCAGCCCCAGCGGCAACAACTGGATGTTCAGCAATTCGGCCAATCCCGGCATCATCTACATCCCGCCCGTCGATCGTGATCCGATCGATTTCGAGGCCGAGGATATCTGTGTCTGGACTCCAAATGATGCCAAGACGTTTCTGATGCGCCTGCTCGCGCTTGCGCAGGGCATGAAGGGCTACAAGGGGCAGCGTATCAAAAAGCTCGTGCAAGTGATCCTGAACGCTGGATATCCGGCGTGCCTGGACCTCTGGTACTACAACGATATGGTCATATCGGTGTATGTCGACATCAAGGAAGGCAACGCCAAGCGCCGCGAGATGATCAAGGCGACGCGCGGCGCGTTTCCGTTCAGTGGAGAGTCGGGTGTCTACGGGCAGCAGGGCAGCGAAGAGCGCCATCGCGGCATGTGGCAAATCCATCCGGTCAGAAGCCTGTTCACCGAATCTTGCGGCGCTTTCAATGCTCAGGCCATGAAGGACCGCTTGGAAAGCATCGACGAGGAAATGTACAGGGGCTGGCACGAGCTCGATATGGTATCCGCCAAGTCGAGCCAGGGCGGCGGCAGTGCCTTCGGAGAAATGGTCTGGGACTTTATCAACCATGTGAGGCTGTTGTCGGAAGACGAGAAGCACCTTTACTGGGCGTTTTCACAATAGCGGCCCATCGCTCGCCTGCCGTAACCTTCCATGCCGGCGCCTATCTCGCCGAAGTCGTGCGCGGCGGTCTGCAGGCGGTGCCGCGCGGACGATATGAGGCCGCCGACGCGCTCGGGCTGTCCTGCCGGGAGAAGAACGCGCTGATCGTGCTGCCGCAAGCGATCCGCCACGTCATCCCGCCGCTGGTCAACACCTTCATCGCCTTCTTCAAGGACACCAGCCTGGTGCTGATCATCGGCATCTTCGATCTCTTGACCACCGCCAAGACCGCGATCGTCGATCCGGCCTGGCAGGCCTTCAGCGTCGAGGTCTATGCATTCATCGGCGTGATCTACTTCGTGTTCTGCTTTGCGATGTCGCGCTACAGCCGCGGCCTCGAGGCGCCGTCGCTTGCCCTCACATGCCGCATCACGGTGCCGGCCTATTCGCATCCGCCGCCGTCGGCTTTGATTTTTGGAGCGGCCTATTCTGGCCTTAACGATGCGGCAACCAAGACTTGGCCGATGGTTGGCGCAAAGGCGCGGCTGGCACAGAGTGCACTAGGCGATGTTCCGCCCGTAACTTATCTTGAGCGTCATTGGATTCGCGAGCGCGCGCGATGACAGAATCATTGTTCGCGTCCGCATCGTTCGAGCTGCCGTTGATTTGTTGATTTGGTGTGTGCCTGACAGGGCTTTACTTTTTGATTTTTGCCGTACGCCAATGGCCGAAGACAACGCCGTCTATCCGGAAAGCACCCGAAGCCCAGGTCCACGATGCCCTGCAAGGCTTTTCGACCGATGAGCTTCGCCAACTCCTGGCGGAGATCGAGCAATTCCTGAGTGTTGAAGCTGTGCCTCGCCGACCGAGACTGCGACTGGCGGGAGGCACATACGTGAACGAGTATACCGCGCGCGCAAACATCGACCACTATCTGGATCTGCTGAAGCGCCCGGACGTTCCAACCAACACGAGATCGATGCTCAACAAGCGGTTGCTTGAGGAAGAAGACAAGCTCGGCCGCCGACGCGAGCAACTGGAGTTTGCCGAAAGCAGGGCCGCAGCCTGCCGGGATCGCGCAGATCGCCAGCGGCGTCTGGCGGAATCGTTTGCCCCCGGTTCGGCTGACCGGGAGCAGGCCGAAAGGCTGCTGGTCAATTTCGAGGCGCTTGCGCAGTTCGTGGAGGGCTTCTGTCGCCAGATGCGCCACACCGTGAACCATAGTCCGCTTTGAGCGCGACGCCGCCTCGGCTCCGCGGGCTCCTCATCGTCTTCACCATCTCCCGCATCCGGTCGGCCCTTTGACCGCGTAGGCGCTACGCCCCCGGGACCGCCGACAGGCGGCCCGGGTATCCCATCATGGCGGGCCGCGGCATCACGAGAACACCGACATGGCTTGCAAAGTGATTGCGATCCTATTTATGATCATAAAATGGATAAATCGGCTCTCCCGTCCCTCGACCCTTCGCGCCGCGCCTCGATCAAGCGCAAGCGCTCGGACGCGGTCGCCGACCTGATCCGCAGCCACATCTTCCAGGCCGGCTTGCAGCCGAGCGACCGGCTGCCGCAGGAGGGGGAGCTGATCGAGATGTTCGGCTGCAGCCGCTCCACCATCCGCGAGGCGCTCAAATCGCTGGAAGTGCAGGGGCTGGTGCAGAACACCACCGGCCCCGGCGGCGGCGCGCGGGTGGCGCCGGTCTCGATCAACCGGATCGTCGGCCTGCTCAGCAACTACTTCTATTTCCAGTCGACCAGCACCGCGCAGATCTACCAGATCCGGCGGCTGATCGAGCCGGAGCTCGCCTTCAGCGTGGTTGGCCACCTCACGGCGGAGCATTTCGCCGCACTGGAAAAGGCGATCGCGGCCCAGGAGCATCATCCCGACGGCGATGCCGATTGGGAACATCATCGCCACGCCGAGATCGATTTCCACGACATCCTGATCGAGGCCTGTCCCAACCCGTTGCTCGGCCTGATGTGCCGGTTCGTCAACGAGGCGATCAGGCATCTGATCGGCAAGCTCGGCGTACAGGAATTCGCATCCAGCTTCACCTGCGAGAACATCGAGTTTCACAAGCGTCTGCTGGCCGCGTTCCGCTCCGGCAATGCCGCGCGTGCCCGGCGCGTGATGCTCGATCATGTGCTGAGCGCGGAGGCGGTGGTCGTTCCCGCGGAAGACCGGCGCATCGATCTGCCCGTCTTTCACCAGCCGTTGCGGCTCGATTGAACCGCATCGGCCGACTGCTGCATCACGCCTTGGAGAAAACGACAATGGACACGCGGCGCGAGAATGAGTTGTGGAGCTGGTCGGCCGTCGATCTGGCCCGTGCGATCGCGACGCGCGCGATTTCCAGCCGGGAAGCCGTGCAATCCAGTCTCGATCGCATCGCCGAGGTCAATCCGGCCTTGAACGCCATTGTCGCTGTGCTCGCCGACGAAGCGCTGGCGGCAGCGGACGCGGCAGACGCCGCGGTGAAGTCAGGCGCGGAGCTCGGCGTGCTGCATGGCGTTCCCGTCACCATCAAGGTCAATGTCGACCAGCGCGGCTGCGCCACCACCAACGGGTTCGTTGCCTTCCGCGATGTGATCGCCACCGAGGACAGCCCTGTGGTCGCGAATCTTCGCAAGTCGGGCGCCGTCATTGTCGGGCGCACCAACACGCCGGCCTTTTCGCACCGCTGGTTTACCAACAACGATCTGCACGGCGCGACCTACAATCCGTGGAGCCGTCGGCTGACGCCGGGCGGCTCCAGCGGTGGCGCCGCATCGGCCGTTGCTTCCGGAATGGGCGCGATCGCGCACGGCAATGATTTCGGCGGCTCGATCCGCTATCCCGCTTACGCCTGCGGCGTCGCCGGCCTGCGTCCGACGCCGGGGCGGATCCCCGCGTTCAATCCGTCGGCAACCAGCGATCGCCCGATCACCGCGCAGATGATGTCGGTGCAGGGGCCGCTTGCCCGCTCGGTCGCCGACTTGCGCATCGGCCTCGCCGCGATGGCGCAGGCGGACGCGCGCGACGGCACCTGGCTGCCGGTGCCCCTGCAAGGTCCAGAGCTCAGGCGTCCGATCGGCGTTGCGATCGCAGCGGCGCCGTTCGGCGACGAGGCGCCGGAGGTGAGCGCAGCGGTGCGCGCCGCCGGGCGTTGGCTCGCGGAGGCCGGCTTTGCCGTGGAGGAGACCGTGCCGCCGCGGCTCGCGGAGGCCGCCGATCTCTGGCATCGCCTCGTCATCAATGAGGAGCGGCGCGTGCTGGCGCCGATGATCCGCAAGTTCGGCGACGATCGGAGCCGCTACAATCTCGAATGCCATATCGCCTACGCGCCCGAGCTCGACGGCGATCAGGTGCTCGCCTGCTTCGAGCAGCGGCTGGCGATCGTGCGGGCCTGGCAGCTGTTCCAGGAGCGCTGTCCCGTCATCATCCTGCCGGTCTCGGCGCAACTGCCGTTCCGTTTCGATCAGGACCAGGAAGACGAGGCGGTGGTGCGCGCGCTGCTCGATGCGCAGCGGCCGCTGCTCGCGGTGCCCGCGCTCGGCTTTCCGTCGGTCGTCGTGCCGACCGGGACCGCGGGCGGCGCGCCGGTCGGCGTGCAGGTGATCGCCGGCCGCTTCCGGGAAGACGTCTGTCTCGCAGTGGCCGAGCTGATCGAGGCGCGTGCATCAAAGCTGACGCCGATCGACCCGCGAGATTGAACCAACAACAAAGCACTGAACATCATGGGAGAACATCACGTGACGAACGCACCGATCTGGCAATGGTCCGCCGTGGACACGGCCGCGGCGATCCGAAACAACCAAGTGACGTCGGAGGAGGTGGTCCGCGCCCATCTCGACCGCATGCAGGAAGCCAATCCGGCGCTCAACGCCGTCGTGGTCGATCTCGGCGCGTCAGCGATGCAGGCCGCCAAGGCCGCGGACGAGGCGCTGGCCGCGAGCAAGCGCGGAGGCGGCGCCGTCGGGCCGCTGCACGGCGTGCCGGTTACGATCAAGATCAATATCGACGTCGAGGGCCAGGCCAATTCGAACGGCGTGGTGGCATTCAAGGACAACATCGCGCCGGGCGACTCGCCGGTGACGGCCAATCTCAAGAAGGCCGGCGCCGTCATCATCGGCCTCACCAACACGCCGGAGTTCTCGCTGCGCGGCTTCACCGACAACCCGCTGCACGGCCTGACGCGCAATCCCTGGAATGCCGACGTGACCTGTGGCGGCTCCTCGGGCGGCGCCGGCGCGTCGATCGCCGCCGGCATCGGCACCATCGCACACGGCAACGACATCGGCGGCTCGCTGCGCTGGCCGGCGCATTGCAACGGCATCGCCACCATCAAGCCGACCCAGGGCCGCATTCCCGCGTTCAATCCCAGCGCCACGGCGGAGCGGCCGCTGATGGCGCAGTTCATGTCGTCGCAAGGGCCGCTGGCGCGCCACGTCGCCGACGTGCGCCTCGGCCTCGAGGTGATGGCGCAGCGCGATCCGCGCGATCCCTGGTATGTGCCGGCGCCGCTGACGGGGCCGAAGCCGGCTGGGCCGATCAAGGTCGCGCTCGCAAAGATCCCCGAGGACATGGCGACCGATCGCGGCGTGATTGCGCTCCAGCGCAAGGCGGCGGATCATCTCGCCGATGCCGGCTATGCGGTCAGCGAGGTCGAGGTCCCCGACCTCAACAAGGTCTGGCAGCTCTGGTGCGACCTGATCATGACCGAGGTTCGCGTCCTGCAGCAGGACCAGATGCTGGCGACCACCAGCGCCGACTTCCAGAAGACGTTCCGCGGCTTCATGGCGCTGGCCAATCAGCTCGATCAGGCCGGCTACATGAAGGCGATCGCCGAGCGCTCGCGCCACATCAGGAACTGGATGACGTTCCTCGAGCAGTATCCGCTGGTCGTGATGCCGACCACGGTGCGCAAGACGCCGGAGGTCAATGCCGATCTCGGCGGCGATCAGCGCGTCAAGGATTTGTTCTGGAACGACCTGCGCTTCATTTCGTCGATGAACGTGCTGGGGCTGCCGGCGGCCGTGGTGCCGGTCGGCCTCGATGAGGGATTGCCGGTCGGCGTCCAGATCGTCGGCTCGCGCTATCGCGAGGACCTGTGTCTCGACGCCGCCGAGGCGATCGAACGCAAGGCCGGCATCCTGGCACGGCAATTGTGGCAGCGGCGCTGAGGCGATGATGAAGTTAGGTCGAACTGGCGACGCGAAGACGCTCCACTCCCTCTCCCGCTTGCGGGGGAGGCCGACGCGCTTAGCGCGGCGGGT
>NZ_JAQOSR010000025.1:0-63844 GCF_046718885.1 Bradyrhizobium sp. UFLA01-814
GCCTGGTCGATCGTCCGCGCCAGCGCAATTTGCTGCTGATCGGCCTCGGCGGCGTCGGCATGATGGGCCTGTCATTCGCGCAGGCGATGTTCAAGCAGCCGATCACGGTTGCCGATCTCAGCCCCGCGGCGCGCGAGACCGCGCTGAAGAATGGCGCGGCGGCCGCCTATGACCCGGCAGAGCCCGATGTCGTCAAGCGCATGCTGAAGGAGAGCGACGGTGGCTTCGACGGCGTCGTCGACTTTGCCGGCAACGAGAAGTCGATGGCGTTTGCGGTGTCGACGGTCGCGCGCGGCGGCAAGATCGTGGTGTCCGGCCTGATGGGCGGCCAGTTCACGCTGCCGATGGTGCAGTGGGTGTACAAGCGCATGACCATCGAAGGCTTCATGGTGGGCACGCTGGCCGAAGGTCAGGAATTGATGGCGCTGGCCCGCGCCGGCAAGATCAAGCCGACGCCGATGAAGGAAGAGCCGATGGCCGATGTCCAGAAATGGATCGACGAGCTGCGCGCCGGCAAGGTCGTGGGACGCATCGTCTTGAAGAACTAGAGCATGATCCGGAAAATGTGACGCGGTTTTCCGAAAGATCATGCTGACACATGACGTCCCGCCGGTGCTGCTACCGCCGGCGGGTGCTGCCGCTCCGGTGGAACCCGCTTTCGAACGAAGCCATCGTTCGGTTCGTGTTCCGCAGCCACCGGCCCGCCGCAATTGCGGCACCCCGCGAGCCCCAATTAAGCCCTACCCGTTCCGGATTTGCGGCGCATTGCGACCCAACTCTTTGCCGAGATTGGGATCTCCAGCGTTTGCGTAAAAAAAGAGATACCGGGGACGCGTATGTCAAATCGTTCAGCGAAATTCGCTGCGGCGCTTGCCGCCAGCATGCTGGCCGGCGCCAGTTTCGGCGCCATGGCCCAGACCGCCGCCAATACGGCCAATAGCACCAACACGGCGGACACCTGTCTGTCCGCGCCCAAGGGAACCGCGCCTGCGGGAAGCCACTGGTTCTACCATCTCGATCGCAGCAAGAAGAAGTGCTGGTATCTAGGCGAGGCCAAGAACAAGGCGGCCAAGACGGCGACCACGACCGCACAGCAGCCGCCAGCGGCAGCCGCGCCCGATACCACAACGGCCGACGCGACGCCGCCACAGAGCCAGGCAGCGCCGCAGAGCCAGCCCGCGCCGCAGCAGCCGGCGATGCGCAAATCCGTCGCCGATGCCCATGCCGAATGGCCCTCACCGCAGGTCGCGGCCGTGCCTGCGCCAAGCGCCGACGCCACCCAGGCCGGTGGAACGGCAGCCGCGACCGATCCGGCAGCACCGGGTGCCAACGCCCAGCCGTCCGACGTGAACGCCAGGTGGCTGGATGCCTCGAGCATGGCCGGAACCAACGGAACCCGGCGCGCCGCGGACCCGCCGACCGTGGTCGCGCAGGCTGACGCGACACCGCAACAGGCGGCCGCGCCGGCGCCTGCCGCCACAGCCGAGGCGTCGGTGGAGAAATCATCGTCGACGCAGATGTTGCTGATCGTGATGGTTGGAGCGCTGGCGCTGGCCGGCATGGTCAGCGCGCTCGTGTTCGGGCTGACCCGCAGGCGCTCGGCGCCCTACCAGACCGAGGACGAGTGGCACGCGCCGTGGGATTCGCTGCACACCGAGCCGGCGCCCCCGATGGCAGTTGTCAGCCGGGACCGTCCGCTGCGTCTGTCCGAGGCTGCGCCGCGCCGCGCCGAGACACCCGTGCCGCGCCATGCCGAGACGCCTCCCGCTCCACGCCGCGCCGAGACGTCGGCTGCTCGCCGGGAGACTGCGCGCGATCGGGACCAAAGAGAGCAAGACAACAAGCAGATCGCCGCGATGCTGCAGCGGCTTGCGCGCAGCGCTGCAAACTAAGGCATGATCCGGAAAAGCGTGAAGCGGTTTTCCGAAAAGATCATGCCCCAACAAGAAGCCAAAGCGCGATGACGACCCAACCGGATTTCATCGCGCTTTAGCGTGCGCTGAAGGAAATGACCGTGATGCGATCCCCCGCGATCGCGTCACGGCTTCAACCTGCTACTTCTCGAGCTGACGCTGCAGGCCGCGCACGAATTCGGTGAGGCCGGTGCGGCGCTCGCGCTTGAGGCGCTCGGCCTTCAGGATCGACTGCACCTCGGCAAATGCATCGTCGACGTTGTGGTTGACGACGATGTAGTCGTATTCCGCCCAATGGCTCAGCTCATGACTGGCGCGGCTCATCCGTCCGCGGATGACCTCTTCCGAATCCTGCGCCCGGGTATGCAGCCGCTTCTCGAGATCGGCGGCCGACGGCGGCAGGATGAACACCCGCACCACGTCGGCGCTGGCTTTCTGGTGGAGCTGTTGCGTGCCCTGCCAGTCGATATCGAACAGAACGTCCCGCCCCACCGACAGGGCGGCCTCGACCGGCGCGCGCGGCGTGCCGTAGCGGTTGTCGAATACGGTGGCCCATTCGAGCAGTTCACCGTGCTCGACCATCGTCCCGAACTTCTTCTTGTCGACGAAGAAATAGTCGCGGCCCTCGACCTCGCCCGGCCGCATCGGCCGCGTCGTCGCCGACACCGACATCTTCAGGCCCGGCTCGTGCTCCAGCAGCATGCGCGACAGCGTGGTCTTGCCGGCGCCCGAGGGCGACGACAGGACGAACATCAGTCCGCGCCGCTCAACGCCGTCAAAACCCTGCGCCGTCATCATTCACTCCAGATTCTGTACCTGTTCGCGGAACTGCTCGACCACGTTCTTCATTTCAAGCCCGGTGTTGGTCAGCTCGACGTCATTCGACTTCGAGCAGCAGGTGTTCACCTCGCGATTGAATTCCTGGGCGAGGAAGTCGAGCCGGCGTCCGACCGGACCGCCCTTGCCGATCATCTCGCGTGCCTGGGCGATGTGCGAGGCGATGCGGTCGAGCTCCTCGCGGATGTCGGCCTTGGTGGCGATCAGGATCGCCTCCTGGTTCAGGCGGTCGGCATCGAAGCGGTCGGAGGTCTCGAGCAGGGCCGCGATCTGCTCGGCAAGCCGCGCCTTGATCGCCTCGGGCTTGCGGCCGGGAGCGGTCTCGGCGCGCTTGGCGAGCCGCTCGATCTCGTCCATCCGCTGCATCAGGATCTGCCCCAGCGCATCGCCCTCGCGGCGGCGCATCTCGACAAGGCTGCCGAGCGCCTGCTCGAAGGCCATCGCCGCCGCCTCGCGCGCCGCCTTGTCCTCGTCCTCGTTGCTCTCGGGCTCGACCACCTCGATGACGCCCTTGATGCCGAGCAGTCCGTCGATGCTCGGTGCCACCGCGTCGATCCGCTGCGCGAGCGTGCCGGCGACCTTCACCACGGCGGCGAGCACGTCCTCATTGATCCGGATCGTCTGCGCCGCGTCGGTGCGCTTGACGCTGAGATTGGCGTAGACCGTGCCGCGCGACAGCAGCTCGCCGGCCCGCTTCTTGGCAAGCGCTTCCAGTTCGTCCCAGCCCGGCGGAAGCCGCAACCGCAGGTCAAAGCCCTTGGCATTGACCGACTTCAGCTCCCACTCGAACGTATAGGGACCGCTTGCGCCATGGCTTCGGGCAAAGCCAGTCATGCTCGACAGCGCCATCGCGTGAACTCTCCAACAGAAGGATATGGGACTCACCCGGAGCCTGCGAGACTCGTGGGGAGCCGGTGCGACCTTAAAACGGATTCCGTGAAAGTGGAATTACGTTCCACCTCCGGAAACGCAGAGCTACAGCATGATCCGGAAAAGTGTGAAGCGGTTTTCCGAAAGATCGTGCTCAAACAAGAAGCTAAAGCGCGACGATCGCATCGCGCTTTAGCGCTGCACCACCGGCGGCGAATTGGTCTGCTGGGCTGCGCCCTGCCGACCGCGCGGCGGCTTCTTTTGATTGGTGGGCTTCGGCGTCGTCGCCGTGGGATTGGTGTCGGCGCCGGGCGCCGCGGCGGCAGGCGCCGGATCATCCGCGGGCTCGACCGTGTCATTCTGGATCTGCTTCTCCGACGCGCGCAGCTTGGCGACGTTCTTCGCGTGCTGGTCGTAGGTTTCGGTGAAGGCGTGGCCGCCGGTTCCATCGGCGACGAAAAACAGGTCGCGGGTACGCGCCGGGTTGGCGGTCGCCTCCAGCGAGGCGCGGCCGGGATTGGCGATCGGCCCGGGCGGCAGGCCGTCGATCACATAGGTGTTGTAGGGCGAGGGCTGCGTGATCTCGCTGCGCTTGATCGGACGGCCCAGCGTTCCCTTGCCGCCCACCAGTCCGTAGATGATGGTCGGATCGGACTGCAGCTTCATCCGCTGGCGCAGGCGGTTGACGAACACGGCGGCGACGCGGCTGCGCTCGTCGGCGCGGCCGGTCTCCTTCTCGACGATCGAGGCCAGCGTCACCAGCTGGTCCGGCGATTTCAGCGGCGTGTCGGTGTTGCGGCGTTCCCAGATTTCGGCGAGCACGCGCTTCTGCGCCTGCTGCAGGCGCTGGATCACCTGGTCGCGCGTGGTGCCGCGCGGGAATTTGTAGGTCTCCGGCAGCAGAGTGCCCTCGCGCGGGATCTCGCGCACCGAGCCGGTGAAGATGTCGTTGTCGGAGAGCCGCGTCACGATCTGCTCGGAAGTCAGGCCTTCCGGTATCGTGATGGCGTGCTGCACCACCTTGCCGTCGACGATGGTGGCGATGACGTCGCGCAGGCTGGCATTCTTCTGGAACGAATATTCGCCGGGCTTGAGATCGGAGCTTGCCTTCAGCGCGAACACGCCGCCGATGAAGACCCACGGGTTGACGTTGATCACGCCTTCACGCGAGAGCACGTCGGCGATGTCTCGCTTGCCGGCGCGCGCCGGGATGTTGACGATCTTGTCTTCCTGCAGCGGTCCCGGCGATTCCAGCGCCTGCTTGCCGTAGTAATACGTCGCTCCGGCGCCGATCATCAGGATGATCAGGATGGTGAAGATGGCATTGCCGACGATCACGAAGGGATTGCGGGCGCGATCCGAGCGCTTGGGCGGCGGCGGAAGCTGTTCGGGCTCCAGCGCGGCGCGTGGACTCCTCGGTGAAATGGGCGGCCTCTCACTCATCGATGCAAACCAATATCCTGCCGGTTGAATCGTGGCCGGACAAACCCCTGCCCTGCCAATAGCATACGCCCGCTATTAGGAGTCACCGCGGAATACGGCAAAACGGTGGACTAGTTCTAAAGACCTACTAATTGGTCACGCGCTGCACGATCACGGAGGCGTTTGTGCCGCCGAAACCGAAGGAATTGGACAGCGCCACATTGACGTCACGCTTGCGCGACGTATGCGGCACAAGATCGATCGCCGTTTGCACCGACGGATTGTCGAGATTGATGGTCGGCGGCACCACGTTATCGCGAATCGCCAGGATCGCGAAGATCGCCTCGATCGCGCCGGCCGCACCGAGCAGATGTCCGGTCGCGGACTTGGTCGACGACATCGAAACCTTCGAGGCCGCATTGCCGAGCAGACGCTCGACCGCGCCGAGCTCAATCTCGTCGCCGACCTGCGTCGAGGTGCCGTGCGCATTGATGTAGTCGAGGTCGGATGCCGCGAGGCCGGCGCGCTTCAGCGCCATGCTCATGCTGCGGAAGCCGCCATTGCCGTCCGGCGGCGGCGAGGTGATATGGAAGGCATCGCCCGACAGGCCATAGCCGGTGACCTCGGCATAGATCTTCGCGCCGCGGCGCTTCGCGTGCTCGTATTCCTCGAGCACGAGGACGCCGGCGCCCTCGCCCATCACGAAGCCGTCGCGATCCTTGTCATACGGCCGCGATGCCTTTTGCGGAGTGTCGTTGAAGCCGGTGGACAGCGCACGCGCCGCGCAGAAGCCGGCGATGCCGATGCGCGAGATCGGCGATTCGGCGCCGCCCGCGACCATCACCTCGGCGTCGCCGAGCGCGATCAGCCGCGCTGCGTCGCCGACCGCATGCGCGCCGGTTGAGCACGCCGTGACCACTGCATGATTGGGCCCCTTCAGGCCGTGCTCGATCGAGACGTAGCCGGAGGCCAGGTTGATCAGGCGGCCCGGAATGAAGAACGGAGAGACCCTGCGCGGTCCGCGCTCCTTCAGCAGCACCGCGGTCTCGGCAATGCCGGTGAGGCCGCCGATGCCGGAGCCGATCATCGTGCCGGTGGCGAACTGGTCCTCATCCGACTTCGGATGCCAGTTGGCATCGTCCAGCGCCTGCTTGGCCGCGCACATCGCATAGAGGATGAAGTCGTCGACCTTGCGCTGATCCTTCGGCTCCATCCACTGGTCGGGATTGAAGGTGCCGTTGGAGCCGTCGCCGCGCGGAATGTAGCAGGCGACCTGGCTCGGCAGGTCAGACACGTCGAACGTGTCGATCGTCTTGCCGCCGCTGTCTCCGGCGAGGATACGCGCCCAAGTTGCGTCAACGCCGCAGCCGAGCGGTGTAAGCATGCCCAGCCCCGTGACGACAACTCGTCTCATTTCCACGTCTCCGGCCAGCAATGCGCGGCTGATAATAAGAAGCCGGGGGACCGCTCGATCGCGGTCCGTCCGGCCCCGTCAAATTCGCGATCGGCGTCAGCTCTTCGCGTTCTTCTCAAGAAACTTGGTCGCGTCGCCGACGGTCAGAATGGTCTCCGCCGCGTCGTCGGGAATCTCGCAACCGAATTCTTCTTCAAATGCCATCACGAGCTCGACTGTGTCGAGGCTGTCGGCGCCGAGGTCATCGATGAAGCTCGCGCTATCGACCACCTTCTCGGGTTCGACACCAAGGTGCTCGACCACAATCTTCTTAACCCGCTCGCCAATCTCACTCATCGTTCAACCTCGTTGTTCCATTGGACCCGACCCCAAGACGATACGAGCCATCGTGGTCGTCTCGATTACTCAGTCGCGCATAGTCTTGATTCGGCCCGGTCGTAGCCGACTAAAGCCCCGGCGAACGGCAGGCGTCGCCACGCCAATATACAGGGTTTCAAAATCCTGCAATGGCGTTCTTTGCCCATCCATGGGGGGTTCAGCTACCATACTTCCAAAGCCTTGACTACACGCCTGAACCGGCTCTCGAAAACGGCTTTTCGCCGCATTGCGAGAGCCAGCAAGCAGCTCAAATCATAGCCATCCCGCCGTTGACGTGAATCGTCTGTCCGGTGACGTAGGCGGCCTCGTTCGAGGCCAGATAGACCGCCGCAGCGGCGATGTCCTCGGGCGTTCCGAGGCGCGCCGCAGGAACCTTCGCAAGGATGGTTTCGCGCTGCTTGTCGTTGAGCGCATCCGTCATCGGCGTCTTGATGAAACCCGGCGCGATGCAATTGGCGGTCACGCCGCGCTTGGCGTATTCGGCGCCTAGCGTCTTGATCAGGCCGATGATGCCGGCCTTCGACGCGGTGTAGTTGCCCTGCCCCGGATTGCCGGTGACGCCGACGATCGAGGTGATCGCGATGATGCGGCCGAAGCGCTTGCGCATCATCAGTTTGGTCGCGGCGCGCGCAAGGCGGAACGTCGCGGTCAGGTTGACCGCGATCACGTCGTCCCAATCCTCGTCGCGCAACTGCACGAACAGGTTGTCGCGGGTGATGCCGGCGTTGGCGATCAGGATGTCGACCTGCCCCATCGCGGCTTCCGCTGCCGGCACCAGCGCCTCGACGTCATCCTTGCTGGAGAGATTGCAGGGCAGCACGTGCACGCGCTCGCCGAGCTTGGCCGCAAAGCCGTCCAGCACCTCACGCCGCGTCCCCGAGATCGCGACCGTCGCGCCCTGCGCATGCAGCGCCTGCGCGATCGCGCCGCCGATGCCGCCGGTTGCGCCCGTGACGAGCGCCGTCTTGCCAGTCAGATCAAACATCGAATTCTCCTTCCGGCTGCTTCAAGCCGAAGCTGCGAGCGCGTCCTTGGCCGCAGCGATATCGTTCGGACCGCCGACGGACACGCCGACCGCGCCGTCGGCAATGCGCTTGACGAGGCCGCTCAGCACCTTGCCGGCGCCGATCTCGAAGAACCGCGTCACGCCCTGCCCTGCCATATAGGCAACCGACTCGCGCCAGCGCACCGTCCCCGTGACCTGTTCGATCAGGCGGCGGCGGATCTCGTCGGGATCGGTGATGGCGGAGGCCAGCACGTTGGAGACGAGCGGCGCCGCAGGCGCCTTGATGGTCACGCCGGACAGCGCCTCTGCCATCGCATCGGCCGCGGGCTGCATCAGCTTGCAGTGGAACGGCGCCGACACCGGCAGCAGCATGGCGCGCTTGGCGCCCTTGGTCTTGGCGATTTCGACCGCCCGATCGACCGCGGCCTTGTCGCCGGAGACCACCACCTGGCCGCCGCCATTGTCGTTGGCGGCCTGGCAGACTTGTCCCTGCGCCGCCTCGTTGGCGACCGCCACGGCGGTTTCGTAGTCGAGACCGAGCAGCGCGGCCATCGCACCGACGCCGACGGGCACCGCCTTCTGCATCGCGAGCCCGCGGGTGCGGAGCAGCCGCGCGGTGTCGCTGACGGAGAGGCTCCCGGCGGCGGCCAGCGCCGAATACTCGCCGAGCGAGTGCCCGGCAACGAAGGCCGCGTTGCGGCCGACCGAGAAGCCGGCCTCGCTCTCGAGCACGCGCAAAGTGGCGATCGACACCGCCATTAGCGCCGGCTGGGCATTTTCGGTGAGCTGCAATGTCTCACCGGGACCATCCCAGATGATCGCGGTCAGCTTCTCGCCCAGCGCGGAATCGACCTCGTCGAACACCGCCTTGGCCGCCGGAAAGGCGTCGGCCAGGGCCTTGCCCATGCCAACCGCCTGCGAGCCCTGCCCGGGAAACGTAAATGCTGCCGTCATCGGCGATCCCTACCTTGTTGAGCGTGATCTCCGCGCAGGCGCTTTACGCCTGCCGCAGGGGAAAACGGTATCCGCGTCGCGCAAAACGCGCCACAGCGGGTCCGGGCCACTCCTTGCAAACCAAGCCTTAACAACCAGCCTTGGCAATCAGGCCTTGGCAACCAAGCCATGGCAACCAAGCCATGGCAACCAAGCCATGGCAACCAAGCCATGGCAACCAAGCCATGGCAACCGGCCTCGGACCGGGCCGTAAGACACTGACGGAGGCGGTGCTGTCAAGCCGCGACGGAGGAACCCTGGGGATGCCGGTCCGGCTCCGGGCTAGAACCCGCCGGCATTCTGGTCGGCGTTAACCTTGGCGCCGGCCCTCGCCCGGCGTGCACTGTTGACCAGCTGGCCCGGACGATCCTCGTTGGCGGGCCTGGCGGTCGCAAGCCGCAGCACGGCGGCGTAGCCCGGCTGCACTTCCATCCGGCCAGCATAGCGGCTTTCGCTCAGGATGCGGTGGACGCGCGGCAGGTTGTAGCAGGGCACGTAGAACAGCAAATGATGCTCGAGGTGATAGTTCACGAAGTACGGCGCGATGAACAGACGCTCGAGGACGTTGGCCCGCGTGGTGCGGGTGTTGCGCAGGGGATCGGAGCTGTCAGGCACGACGGCGTGTTCGGCGATGTTGCGGATGCGCGTGATCACCATCATCCAGGTCAGCAGCGGCACCAGCCACAACAGCGGATAGGCCCACCACACGCCCGCGGCGGCGAGCCCCGCGAACAGCAGCGCGTTGGTGACGCATTGCGGCCCGAGCTTCTGCCAGAAGTTGGCGGCGCGCCGCGACAGCGGCCACTCCTTCGGCCCGATCGCATTGAGCAATTGCGCCTTGCGCTGCTGGTAGCCGGTCTGCCCGGTGATATCGCGGAAGAACTTTCGGCGGTAGCTCATCTTCGTGATCGGAAACGGCGCCGACAGCACGAGATCTGGATCATCCTCCTGCTGCGTCCGCGCATGATGCTGCAGATGATAGCGGCGATAGCCGCGGGTCTCCGCGAAGATCGGATAGGCGCAGAACCACTGGCTCAGCGTCAGATTGGTCCTCTCGTCCGCCGACAGACAGCCGTGCGCCCCGTCATGCATCAGGATCGCGAGCCCGAGCTGGCGCGAGCCGATGATCGCAACCGCGAGCAGATAGGTCAGCGGATTGGGCCACCACGCGACCAGCGCGATCGCGCCCAGGATCAGCGCCCAGGCGTGCACGATCAGGGCTGCGCCTTTCCACGTCGTGCGCTCGCGCACCGCGACCAGTTCGTCCTCGGTCAGGAAATCGCGGGCTCGCATGCGAAGCGCGGTCATGTGCTTGTCTCCCCGTCCGTTGAGGATGAAGTGTTGGGATCGCCGACCAGGCGCAACCGCGTCGCATCATTGGCCGACGTTGAAGTTGATGTCGCCTGCTCGCCGAGCGCGCGCAGCAATTCGCGGCACATTTCCTCGGAGCCACGGCCCATGGCGAAACCTTCGACGATCACGCCGATCGCAATTGCCCAGAACCGCCGCGAGCTCTCCTCGGGCGCGCGCAGCGAGCGCCAGCCATGGCGCTCGACCTGGCCCGCATAGGCGCGCGCGCCCTCGCTGTGCAGGCGCTCGATGGTGCGCTCGACGAGCGGCGCGAGATCCTGCCGGCGCCGCGTGAGGGTCAAGGCCTCCGCGAAAAAGGCAACCGTGTCGGTCGCGGTCACGGTCTCGGCCAGGGCGTGGGTGTAGTCCCGCGGGGTGTGGGCATTCAGGGCAGCCTGTTCGGTCGCGCGCGCGAGATAGAGCATGTCGCGGCTGGCGGCTTCGACGAACAGCGCTTCCTTGGTGCGGAAGTAATAGGTGATCTGGCTCGGAAAGGCGTCGGCGGCCGCGGCGATATCGGAGATCGAGGTGCCCGAGAGCCCGCGCTCCTTGAACAGGCGGCTGGCGGCATCAAGCAGCAGCGAGCGCATCTTGCGCCCCGCCGACCGCGTCGCGCGGACCGCGTGCTTCGGATCGGGCGCAGACATGCCGCTAGCGGTCTCCGAACCCATATCTCGTCCTCCCAGAGATATTTGTATGACATACAAACAAAGAAATCAACGGGAAAACGCCTGAGGTTGCGTCAAACTGCCTGGAGGGCTACGACGCCTCGCGCATCCGGAGGCCGAGAACCCTTGCTTTCGCGGCCAAAATCCGTATAAGCGCGCCATTCGTGGGCTCCGGCCGGGAGCTGAACGGACGGTCTCAGCAAACTCACCCGTTGATTTTGATGTGGCAGGGCCAGTCGGCCCGTCGTCCCGTGCTCCCGCCTTCTGAGCAGCTCGAGTCCTTTCCGAAGGTCTCGAAGGGCTTGTCGCCGGAAACCGCGCCAACACAGGAAAGGACAACCATGCCTCTTTATGAGCATGTTTTTCTCGCGCGTCAGGATGCGAGCACCCAGCAGGTGGATGAACTGACGGCCCAGATGACGGGGATCGTCGAACAGGGCGGCGGCAAGGTCACCAAGACCGAGAGCTGGGGCGTGCGCTCCCTCACCTACCGCATGAACAAGAACCGCAAGGCGCATTTCGTGCTGATGAACATCGACGCACCGTCGGCTGTGGTCACCGAGATCGAGCGCCAGGAGCGGATCAACGAAGACGTCATCCGCTATCTCACCGTGCGCGTCGAAGAGCACGAGGAAGGCCCGTCCGCGATGATGCGCAAGGCCGACCGCGATCGCGAGCGCGATGACCGTGGTGGTGGCTTCCGTGGCGACCGCGAAGGCGGCTTCCGTGGTGACCGCGATGGTGGTGGTTTCCGTGGCGACCGTGGCCCGCGCCGTCCGCGCGAAGAAGAAGCTGCGACCGAGGAGTAATGAATCATGGCTGATGCTGGTGCCCGCCGTCCGTTTTTCCGTCGTCGCAAGTCCTGCCCGTTCACGGGCGCGAATGCGCCGAAGATCGACTACAAGGACTCCAAGCTGCTGATGCGTTACGTCTCCGAGCGCGGCAAGATCGTGCCGAGCCGCATCACGGCCGTGTCCGCCAAGAAGCAGCGTGAGCTCGCCCGCGCCATCAAGCGCGCGCGCTTCCTCGGCCTGCTGCCTTACGTCATTCGTTAATTGACGACGGCCGGCGGCACGCGCCGCCGGCCGCTCATTCTCATAAGGCTTCCGGGTCGTCCGGTCGCCGATGGTTGGGGTTCTCGATGCAGGACCCCTAACCGCTCGAAGGGGGCGGGACAGCTGATGATCGGAATATTCACCGTTGCACTCGCAGCCGGCGCCGCGTCGGCGCTGATGTTCGCCTCGATCAGTTCGGGCGCGCTGATCTCCATATTGCTGTTCTATCTCGCATCGCTGCCGATCATGGTGGCGGCGCTCGGCTGGGGTCCCCTCACCGCCGCTATTGGTGGAGTGGGTGCGGCATCCGTGCTCGGCACGATCTTCGGCCTTCCCTACAGCATCGCGTTTGCCATGATGGTCGCCGTGCCCGGCTGGTGGCTCGGCCACCTCGCCCTGCTCGGACGGCCGATCGCGGGCGCAGCCGGCGACAGCGCCGAGCAGCAGCCGCCTGCGCTTGAATGGTACCCCGTCGGCCGCATCCTGCTCTGGATTGCAGCCTTCGCCATCGTTACCACGACCGCCGCGCTGCTCACGCTCGGTACCGATACCGACACCATCACCGGCACGCTACGGCGCGGCCTGCTCAAGATGCTCAGCGCCGGCGAAGCGCAGCCCAGCGGTGACATCGAACGGCTGGTCGACGCGTTGGTGATCTTCGCGCCGCTCGCGGCGACGGTCATCTCCATGGTGACGCTGACGCTGAACCTTTGGCTCGCCGGCAAGATCACGCAAACCTCCGGGCGACTGAACCGACCGTGGCCGGAGTTCCGTCGCACCGCGCTCCCCGCCGTGACGCTGGTCGCGCTGATCGTGGCGGTCGGCGCCAGCTTCGTCGGCGGCATGCTTGCGCTGCTGGCGCAGATCGTCGCGACGGCGCTCGTGATCGCCTATGCGCTGGTCGGCTTCGCGGTGCTGCACACCTTGACGCTGTCGCTCGCCAATCGCGGCTTCTGGCTCGGCGGCGTCTACGCCGTCGTCGCCATGTTCGGCTGGCCAATCGTGGCGATGTTCGCGCTCGGCATCGCCGACGCCGTGTTCGGGCTGCGCCGGCGCTATCTGCAAACAAGACCGCCGCCATTGCCCGCGGCCTGAGATTCGATCCAACCGCTTAAACCCGTACTTAGCATCCAAAGGAGAACGAAAATGGAAGTCATTCTGCTCGAACGCGTTGCCAAGCTTGGCCAGATGGGCGAAGTCGTGCGCGTCAAGGACGGGTTCGCCCGCAACTTCTTGCTGAAGCGCGGCAAGGCGCTGCGCGCCACCGAGGCGAACCGCGCCAAGTATGACGGCATGAAGGCCGAGCTCGAGGCCAACAACATCAAGGCCAAGGGCGAAGCGTCCGTGGTCGCCGAGAAGATCGACGGCCGCGACATCGTTATCATCCGCCAGGCTTCCGAATCCGGCCAGCTGTTCGGCTCGGTCACGGTGCGCGACATCGTCACCGCGCTGGCCGCCGACGGCGTGACGGTCTCCCGTCCGCAGGTCTGGCTCGACTCGCCGATCAAGGTGATCGGCGCGCAGAAGGTGACGATCGCGGTTCACCCCGAGGTCGAGACCAGCGTCACCGTGACGGTCGCCCGCTCCGCCGAAGAGGCCGAGCGGATCAAGCGCGGCGAAGACATCTCGACCCGCCAGGAAGACCAGGACGCTGCCGCCGAGGCGCTCGCCGCCGCCGGCGAATTCTTCGATCCGGAAGCCCAGCACGACGAGGAAGCCGCGCCGGCTCCGGCCGCCGAAGAGAAGTAAGCTTCTCTGCATCGCTCAACCGAAGAGAGCATCGGTTCTGAACCGATGCTCTCGATTCTGGTTTTGACGCGTGTTCTTCACGCGAACCGGTATCCAGTTCGCTCGAAAACGCTACGAAGCCCGGCCTCGATCAGGCCGGGCTTTGGATTCGTGCCGCCGCCTGATCGTCGAGCATGGCGATCGATGCCAAAGCGGTCGCGGTGTGCTTCTCCTTGCCGTCGATGACGCAGAACACGTCGGCCGCAACGACGGCGACCTGACGTCCCGGCTTGATCACGCGCGCCCGGCAGATCAGGCGATCGCCCGACGCCGGCGACAGCAGGTTCAGCTTGTACTCCGCCGTCAGCGCCGGCTGGCCGCGCGACGTCGCCGCTGCGATCGTGGTGGCGTTGTCGACCAGAAACGCCGTCACCCCGCCGTGAAACAGCCCGTGCTGCTGCAACAGCTCCGGACGGCGGTCGACCGCGAGCGTGCACGTGCCGCGCGACAGCTCGGCCACCTCGGCACCGACAAGACCCATGAAGCCCTGCCGGCCGACATTGTCGCGAATTCGTGTCGCGATCGGCGCAAAGTCCGGATCGGTCTCGCTCATGACGTTCCTCCTGCTCGCTCAGGCGCACCCGGCGCCACCACTGCGCGGATCGCGCAGGCGATCAGCGTCTCGACCTGTTCGCGCGGATCGCCGCTATGGCGTCCCGACAGCCAGGCGCGGCAGAAGATCTGCGCCGGCCCAATGATCTGGCTGAAGAACAGCACAGCGCTCATCGGCAGCAATTCGCCGCGCGCGAGCAGCGGCGCGCGCCAGCGCTCGATGCCATCGGTGAGTCGCGAATTCTCGGAGCGCTGCGCACCGCGCACCTCCTCGCCCCACTCGCTGCGTGAAATCTCGAACAGGAAGCGCGCCTCGCGCCTGAAGGTCACGACCCAATCGAGATGGGCGTGGATCAGCCGCGCGACGCCCTCGCCGGCGCCGCAGCTGTCGTCGACGGAGGTGATGATCGCGGCGTGATAGGCCTGCAGGATTTCCAGGAACAGGGTGCCGGCGAGCTCCTTCTTCGAGGTGAAGAAGTGGAAGAAGCTGCCGTTGGACGCGCGGGCGCAGGAGCGGATCTCGGCCACCGTCGCGCCCTCAAATCCGTCGCGGTCGAACACCGCCAGTCCCGCCGCCAGCAGATCTTCGCGCGCCGTGCTCAAGTCGTCCTCTCCTGACTAGATTAACACTCTAGAGCATCACTCTAATGATGGTCAAACGAATGCGCCGGACCTTGCGGCCCGGCGTTGGCGATTACTTCGAGGTCGGAGCTTCCGGCGGGCCGGAGCCTGGCGTCGTGGGCGGTGGCGGCGGCGGCGCCGTCGCAGTCACCGGCGGCGCGGCTGGCGCCGGAGCGGGAGATGCGGCTGCGGCCGGCTCGGATGCGGCAGGCGCAGCCGCCGCAGGCGCCGGTGTGACCTGCGGAACCGGATCGGATCGCACGGCAGCCGGTTCGCCGCCGCCATTGCTCTTCGGCGCGTCGACCTTTGCCGTGTCGGGCTCGGCGGCAGGCTTCGCCGGCTTCTCGGCTTCACCCTTGTCATCGTGCCGGGTGGACGTCTTGGGTTCGGTCTTGGGTTCTGTCTTGGACTCGTCGTTGGTCGCCGCGCCCTTGGGCGTCTCCTCGGACTTCGGCTCCTCGACGGGCTTGCCGCGGCGGCCGTGCTTCTGACGCGACGGCTTGCCCTCGCCCACGGCCTGCGGCGTCTGGCCGTCATCCGGCTTCGCGCCTTCCGGCGTCTCGCTCGGGCGCGCCATCCGCTTGCCGTGGCGGCCCGGACGCCCTTCGGGATTCAAGCCATCGGCATCGGGTTTGGCGCCTTCCTGCGGCGCTGCATCCTGGTGCCGTCGGCGGGCCGGACGCTCGGACGGCTGCTCCGGCGACTGGTTGGCTTCCTGCCGGCCGTCCCGGCCCTTGGCGCCCTCCTTGGTCCCCTTGGGTTGATCCTTGGCCTGATAGCGCGGGTCGTTGGCGCCGTTCGAAATCAGATAGGACGCAAGCACGCCGGCCATGTCGCTGGACGTCGTGTAGTGCTGGCGCAGGAAGCCCGGCAGCGAACCGGCCGGCACCGACTTCAGCAGGCCGCGCGGGCTCTTGTGGCAAGCAGCGCAGGTGCTTGCGAAGATCTGGGAGGGGCTCTTACCGGCCTCGAGGTTTTGCGCTTGCGCCGAAACGGCTGACAGGCAGCCAATCAGAAGCGCCACCGTCGCCAGACTGAGGGCTCGGCTCAACATTCCTTAAGTCTCCAGATTCCGGAAAAATCGCCGCCAGCGCCTGATGGATCGGCCGCGGCGGTCACCTTTTAGCCGATTATCGCGCGAATGGAAGCGCGCCCATGACGCATCCACGCAATTGTCACATTTTGGAATATCGGCTTTGACCACAACGCTATAGCGCGATCTAATTCCCTGCCTATCTTGAGGTTGGGGACACATTGGGGTGATCAGCTCCGGTGGTGTCGGTGTGCAGCTTGCCGCTCCGTTGGTGTTTCGATGGACCGATTGTTGCGATACTTCTTGGGGCGCTTCATCCGCCGCGGTTCGATCACGTTCACGACCGCGAGCGGCGCTCAATTCACCTGCGGTGACGGCACGGGCGTACCGGTCGCCGTGCGCTTCGTGACGCGGGCGGCCGAACTCCGCATCCTGGTCGATCCCGAACTGTATCTCGGCGAAGCCTTCATGGACGGTACGTTCGTGGTGGAGCAAGGCACCATCGCCGACGTGCTGGCGGTCCTGATGGGTCAGGCAGCCATGCTGCCGAACTTTGCCAGGCTGCAGGCCTGGGTACGCTTCCTCGGACGCCGCGCCCAGCAGATCAATGTGCGCGGCCGATCCAGGAGCAATGTCGCCCGTCATTACGATCTGGACGGCCGCCTCTATTCGCTCTTCCTCGACGCGGACAAGCAATACAGCTGCGCCTATTTCGAGACACCGGACGCGACGCTGGACGATGCCCAGCTCGCCAAGAAGCGTCACCTCGCCGCAAAGCTCCTGATCAAGCCCGGCCACCGCATCCTCGACATCGGTTCCGGCTGGGGCGGCCTTGGGCTCTATCTCGCCGAGATGAGCGGCGCCGACGTCACCGGCGTCACGCTGTCGACCGAGCAGCTGCAGATTTCCAGCGCGCGGGCGGCGGAGCGGAACCTGGCGCACTCCGCGCGTTTCCTGATGCAGGACTACCGCGACATCCCCGGACCGTTCGACCGCATCGTTTCGGTCGGCATGTTCGAGCATGTCGGGGTCGCCTTCTATGAAACCTTCTTTGCGCGCTGCGCCGAACTTTTGAGCGACGACGGTGTCATGGTGCTGCATTCGATCGGGCGCTCGACCGGCCCCGATGTCACCAGCCCCTGGATCCGGAAGTACATCTTCCCCGGCGGCTACATTCCGGCGCTGTCCGAGGTCATGCCGGCGATCGAGAAGGCCGGCTTGCTGATCTGCGACATGGAGATCCTGCGCCTGCACTATGCCGAGACGCTGAAGGCGTGGCGCGAGCGTTTCATGGCGCGGCGCGAGGAGGCCGTGCGGCTCTACGACGAGACCTTTGCCCGGATGTGGGAATTCTATCTGGCAGCCTCGGAGATGTCGTTCCGCGTGCAGAACATGATGAACTTCCAGCTGCAGCTCACCAAGCGCCAGGGCATCGTCCCGATCACTCGCGACTATATCGGCGGCGAAGAAGCCCGTCTGCGGCTGAAGGAGGCCGGCGCGGCCAAGCCCCGGCTGCAACTCGCCGGCGAATAGGTCTAACGGAACAGGTGCTGCTAGTTGCGCAGGCTGTAGACCGACCTGCAATGGGTAAAGGTCGGTGCGGGACGGGCCAGATGGGCCGCGGCGGCGGAAATCAACCGGGCATCGCAGGGAACATTGCGGACCTCCGGGCGCGCCGCCTGCTCCATGGCATCGACAAGCGAAGCCAGCCAGCGGCGGTCCATGCCATTTGCCCGGCCGAGCCCTGATCGCGCTGTCTGAAACTCCCGAGCCATCGCCGCCGTATCTTCCCTGAGCGGAGACAACCCGGAATCCGCCGGGTCGTTCCCGCGAACCTGCCGCAAAAAAAGTGCGGCGCATGTGATCTGCTTCACAGAGGTCTGTCCCGGGCTGTCGTAGTGGTCCGGAATGACCCGAGAAACACACCAGACGATGTTGGACCCGCAGCGCGATATCGCGACCGACTACGCCCTGATCGCCACTGGCGTGGTGGCCGCCTTGATCGCGCTGGCCTTCCTCATTTTGGTCTGAGGAATCGACGCCAACAGCCGCCTCGCCTCTCCATGGGTCCGCTCGCCTGGCAAAAGGTTCAGGCGGCGTCCGATTTTTGCCAACGACAGTGCTGATCGGCCGGGTCCCGCCCGGTTTCGGACAAAACCCCCGTCAAGCGGAATGCATCCGGCTGTTTCGGATTCACACCTCGCGTTGTGTGAATCGTGCATAAGAAACATCCGTCCTTTCGCTTCGTGCCGGGCTGGCGCTTCATCGCGGCCCCACATCCGAAAATCTCAGTAACGACGAAATCAGAAGAATAAGCTCGTCCATGGCCTTGATTGATTCGAACGTCCACAAGCTCGCGCCCGACGCCGCATCCCCGGCCTACCGGAGTGCGCCGCACAACATCGAAGCGGAACAGGGCCTGCTGGGCGCGATCCTGGTCAATAACGACGCCTTCTACCGGGTCTCCGATTTCCTGGAGCCGAAGCACTTCTTCGAGACCATCCATCAGCAAATCTATGAAACCGCCGGAAGCCTGATCCGGATGGGCAAGGTCGCGAACCCCGTGACCTTGAAGACGTTCCTGCCGGCCGAGCTCGACATCGGGGGCATGACGGTCGGCCAATACCTCGCCCGGCTTGCCGCCGAAGCGACCACCATCATCAACGCCCAGGACTACGGACGCACCGTTTACGATCTCAGCTTGCGCCGCAACCTGATCCAGATCGGCGAGGACATCGTCAACGTCGCCTACGACGCGCCGGTCGACTTCGCGCCGCGCGCCCAGATCGAGGATGCCGAGCGGCAGCTCTACGGCCTTGCAGAAACCGGCCGCTATGACGGCGGCTTCCAGCGCTTCGCACAGGCACTGACGATCGCGGTCGACATGGCGGCGAAGGCGTTCCAGCGCGACGGCAAGCTGTCGGGCATCTCGACCGGTCTGCGCGACCTCGACGCCAAGATGGGCGGCCTGCAGCCGTCCGACCTCATCATCCTCGCCGGCCGTCCCGGCATGGGCAAGACATCGCTCGCCACCAACATAGCCTACAACATCGCCAAAGCCTATGTGCCCGAGGTCCAGGCGGACGGCACCACCAAGGCAGTCAATGGCGGCTGTGTCGGCTTCTTCTCCTGCGAAATGAGCGGCGAACAGCTCGCCACCCGTATTCTCGCCGAGCGCACCGGCATCCCCTCGAGCCACATCCGCCGCGGCGGCATCAGCGAACTGGATTTCGAGAAGATCCGCGACTGTTCGATCGAGCTGCAATCGCTGCCCTTCTACGTCGACGAAACCGGTGGTCTCTCGATCTCGCAGCTCACCGCGCGGGCGCGACGGCTCAAGCGCCAGAAGGGCCTCGACCTGATCGTGATCGACTACATCCAGCTGCTGCAGGGCTCGGGCAAACGCGGCAACGACAACCGCGTGCAGGAAATCACCGAGATCACCACCAACCTGAAGGCGCTGGCCAAGGAACTGAACGTTCCGATCATCGCGCTGTCGCAGCTGTCGCGTCAGGTCGAAAACCGCGACGACAAGCGGCCGCAGCTGTCCGACCTGCGTGAATCCGGCTCGATCGAGCAGGACGCCGACGTCGTGATCTTCGTCTATCGCGAGGAATACTACCTCGCCAACAAGGAGCCGCGCGCGGGTACGCCGGAATATGAGAAGTGGCAGATGGACATGGACCTTGCCCACGGCAAGGCCGAAGTCATCATCGGCAAGCAGCGCCATGGCCCGACCGGCACGGTCGATCTGCACTTCGAAGCCAGCGTCACGCGCTTCGGCGACCTCGCACCCGACGGTCAGGTTCCGGATCACGGCCACTGAGATCCGGACTCGGTTGAACGACGCAGGGCACCCGCGTACAACTGAGCCATGAACATCGTGACTGACGCGAAATCGCAGCTGACACCCGAGGCCAGTTTGCTGGCGGCCCACCCGACCGCCAGCGGTATCCTCACCATCGACCTCGACGCCATCATCGCCAACTGGCGCAAGCTCGAGAAGACCGCGGTGCCGGCCGAATGCGCCGCCGTGGTCAAGGCCAACGCCTATGGCTGCGGCGCCGAGCAGGTTTCGCGGGCGCTGGCCAAGGCCGGCTGCAAGACCTTCTTCGTCGCCAGCGTCGAGGAAGCCGCCGCGGTGCGCGCGGCCGCTCCCGAGACGACGGTGTATTCGCTCGGCGGTTTCTTCCAGAACGGCGGCGACGCCTATGCCAGGATCGACTGCAAGCCGGTGATCGGCGATCTCAACGAGCTCGCCGAATGGGACGTGTTCTGCCGCCGCTCCGGCTGGTCCGGCGGCGCCGCCATCCATATCGACACCGGCATGAACCGGCTGGGGCTCACGGTCAGCGAGGCGCAGGGCATCATCCCGCGGATCAATGCCGGCGACCACGGCATTACGCTGGTCATGAGCCACCTCGCCTCCGCCGAATTGCTCAACAATCCCGCCAACGCCAAGCAGCTTGCGAGCTTCCGCGAGATCGCGAGCCTGTTCACCGGCGTGCCGGCCTCGCTGGCGAATTCTTCCGGCGTATTTCTTGGCGCGCAATTCCAATTCGAGATGGTGCGGCCGGGCTGCGCGCTCTATGGCGTCAATCCGACGCCGGAGGCCGACAACCCGATGCAGCAGGTGGTCGATCTCAAGGCGCGCATCGTGCAGATCCGCAACATCGACCGCGGCGAGACCGTCGGCTATGGCGGCACCTGGACCGCGCGCCGGCCGACCCGGCTTGCGATTGTCTCCGCCGGCTATGCCGACGGCTATTTCCGCGCCGCCAGCGCCAATGACGGCACCCGCGGCGCCGAGGTCGTGGTCGCCGGCAAGCGCTGCCCGATCGCCGGCCGCGTCTCGATGGACCTGATCGCGGTCGATGTCACCGACCTCGACAAGAATGCCGTGCGGCGCGGCCACATGGTGACGCTGATCGGCGAAGGCATCACGGTCGACGAGGTCGCGCATCATTTCGGCACCATCGGCTACGAGGTGCTGACCAGCCTCGGCCGCCGCTTCGTGCGCATCTACAAGGGCGGCGATGCCGTCGCCGCGAGAAGCGATACGGTCGCCGAAAGAAGCGACGCGGTCGCCGAGACGAGCGAGCCGGCTGCCGCGCCCGCAGCGCCGCCAGCCTTGCCAACAGCAGCGCCCGCTGCGCCGCCGCCATTGCCGGCCGCCGAGCCAACGGCGACGTCCACCTGACATGATCAAGGTTCGCGATTGCCGGTGCGCATGAAGATCGCGACCTTCAACATCAACAACGTCAACCGCCGCCTGCCCAACCTGTTGCGCTGGCTCAAGACCGCCAAGCCCGACATCGTCAGCCTGCAGGAGCTGAAGGCAAGCGACGCCGAGTTTCCCGCGGCCGCGATCGAGCAGGCCGGCTACGGCGCGGTGTGGCAGGGACAGAAGACCTGGAACGGCGTCGCCATCCTCGCGCGCAAGGCCGAGCCGGTGCTGATCCGCACCGCCCTGCCCGGCGATGCCGGCGATCATGAAGCGCGCTACATCGAGGCCGCGGTGCGCGGCATCGTCGTCACCAGCCTCTATCTGCCGAACGGCAATCCGCAGCCCGGGCCGAAATTCGATTACAAGCTCGCCTGGTTCAAGCGGCTGCGCATCCACGCCGCCAAGCTGCTCAAGCAGGACGTCCCGGTGGTGCTCGCCGGCGACTACAATGTCGCGCCGACGCCCTTCGACATCTACCCGACGCGCTCCTGGGACAAGGATGCGCTGATCCAGCCGAAGAGCCGCGCCGCCTTCAAGGCGCTGGTCGATCAGGGCTGGTGCGATGCGATCCGCACCCTGCATCCGGACGCACCGATGTTCACCTTCTGGGACTACAAGCGCCAGCGCTGGCGACGCGATGCAGGTCTCCGGCTCGATCATCTCCTGCTCAGCCCCGCAGTGGCGCCGCGGCTTGTGAAAGCCGGCGTCGACCGCGCCATCCGCGGCGAGGACGGCGCCAGCGATCACGCGCCGGCGTGGGTGGTGTTGAGGTGATGCACCGGCATCGCGCCTCGTGACAATCAGCATGATGGTGTTCGCGACGTGGACCGGCTGATGCCGCACACACCGCCGTCGTCCCGGCGCAGGCCGGGACCCATAACCACAGGATTGGCTTGGTAGGGAAAGCTGTGGCCCCAGCGTCGTGCAACAATCACCTTCGGTGGCTATGGGTCCCGGCCTGCGCCGGGACGACATCGAGTTTGTTGCGCGAGCTGCGGGGGCTTGCGCGGTCGGGCAACTCAGAGGTATGGGGCGATCACACCTCACCGGAGCGCGCAGGTGGGCTTCCTCTTCGTCCTCATCGTCGGCCTGGTCGCCGGCACCATTTCCGGCATCGTCGGCACCGGCTCGTCGATCATGCTGATGCCGGTGCTGGTCTATCAGTACGGGCCGAAGCAGGCGGTGCCGATCATGGCCGTCGCCGCCGTGATGGCCAATCTGTCGCGCATCCTCGCCTGGTGGCGCGAGGTCGACTGGCGTGCATGCATCGCCTATTCGATCACGGGCATTCCGGCCGCCGCACTCGGCGCGCGCACCTTGCTCGCCCTGCCCTCGCATGCGGTCGATATCGCGATCGGCGTATTCCTGATCGCGATGGTGCCGGTGCGACACTGGCTGGCTCGGCACAGGCTGAAGGCCAATCTCTGGCATCTTGCAACCGGCGGCGCTCTCATCGGCTATCTCACCGGCATCGTGGCCTCGACCGGTCCGCTCAGCGTGCCGCTGTTCCTGTTCTACGGTCTCAGCAAGGGCGCGTTCCTCGCCACCGAAGCCGCAAGCTCGCTCGGGCTCTATGTCAGCAAGTCGGTGACGTTCGAGCGCTTCGGCGCACTGACGCCGGACATCGCACTGAAGGGCCTGATCGCCGGCGCCTCGCTGATGGCCGGCGCCTTCATCGCCAAGCGCTTCGTGCTGCAGCTGAAGCCGGAGTCATTCCGCCTGATCATGGACGGCATCATGCTGGCGGCGGGCACGGCGTTGCTGCGGTCTGCAATGACGCAGTAAAATTCCGACATCGACTGCGTGAGACCAGGCCTTGGGCAAACGGATTTCACCGTGACGAACACCAACATCCTCCCGATGACGACGTAATTCTACGGGGCTTTGCGCATCGGGTGGCGTGTACCCCGAAAGAGTTTTGTTGAGCGCTCACCTTCCGTTGTTATCCGGATTGCCACCATCCGGCCACTGCGTTTATGACAATCTCATTACTTGCACTTGATCGTTTGCGGAAAAGAACTTTGCTCCAGCAGGCATCACAGGGTTGATCGACGACCCGGATGCGAGTCCCGAGAGTTCAGGCGACACGAGTTCAGCGACACATGGCGTGCAGATCGGGCGCAGAGCCCGGCGCCTGATGTCGCCGATGTCGGCCTGACGAATTCGAGATCGCAAGTCGAAGCATTGGGAGTCGCGGGTTGTCAAAGCCCACGACAGGCGGGAAAGGCAGGCGCGCGATGCGCAAGATGATGATCACGACTGCAGCGATTGTGACGTTGGCGGTTGCCGGCTCGGCGTTCTGGCCGACGGCAAAGCCCGATGTCGCGCAGTTCGGCGACAGCGTTTACGAGACGATCTGGGTCTGGCGCATTCCGGCCTACGCCAACAATCCGTCCTGGCGGGTTCGCTGGAGCTGGAGCGATCCGTTGCGCGCGCAGGCGAGATGCTGCCGGGCTCTGCCGACGAGTTTGACGCCGCGCGAGAATCCGCCGCTGCTGCTGTCGAGGCGGGACCTCCACGTTTGACCGCGCGTGCAAGCGAGAGCGGTTCCCTTGCGCGAAAGCGCATTTGATTCAAATTCTCGCTGTAGTTGAACTTACTTTTTATCCTTAACCAGAAACCTGATCTTTGATTTACATCTGCAAGATGCGGTTTACCCTGTCTCCGCAAGCACAGCGGATTCAGGGACAACAACAAGATGCGCCAGCCAAGCCTCACCCTGTGGTTGACCGTGTTTCTGGCGGCACAAGGTTTGAGCGTCGCGGCAGACGATACAAGACCGGGACAACCGGGTGCCGTTGCCGCCGCTGACCGCGTCGCATGTTCCCTGCAGCCGAAAAGCGAGGAACCGTCCGATCCGTCGTCGACCTCGGCAATTCCCCACGCCGAAAAATTCGTCGCGCGGGAACATTTCAAGGAGGACATCGCCTCGAGCGCGCCGGTCAGGATTTCCTGGTTGGGCGCGACCTTCGCGCAGCGCTTCACGAACAAGGTCGAGGACGATAGCGCCGGCGCATCGTTGCAGACCTTCATCCTCAGCGCAGCCTCGAGCGACAAGGAGATCCTCGCCAAACTGGGTCAGAGCCACGAGAGCAGGCTGGCCGACGTCTGGTGCGCGTTGAGGCGACAGCCCAGCGGCAGCACCGGCCCGCTGGAAGTCAGCGCCAAGCCGAACGTGTTTTACGTCCGCGACAGCGCCGGAGAGCTTGGTGCCGTCGACGTGCTGTGGGGCGGCGTCGGCTGGGAAATCGGCGCAAGCCCGATCGGAGACAAGCCGCGCTGGCCGGGCGGAACGCGGGTGTTCTCGCGCTGAGCCGGCCCCGCCATCGGGCGCTCCGTCTTCGATGGATCGTGCGCGGCGGCCGAACCGTGTTATGCATCGTGCTCGATAGCGCGACTCACCTGCTCCATGGCCAAATCCACCCTCTCCTTCGTCTGCCAGAACTGCGGTGCGGCGTATAATCGCTGGCAGGGCAAGTGCGACTCCTGCGGCGAGTGGAACACGCTGGCCGAGGAAGACACCACAGGCTCGGTGCCGGTCTCGATCCGCAGCAAGCGCAAGGGGCGCACGTTTGCGCTGGAATCGCTGTCCGGCAAGACCCAGGACGCGCCGCGGCTGTCCTCCGGGATGGCCGAGCTCGACCGCGTCACCGGCGGCGGCTTCGTCCGCGGCTCGGTGCTGCTGGTCGGCGGCGATCCCGGCATCGGAAAATCGACGCTGCTGACCCAGGCGACCAGCATGATGGCGCGTGCCGGCCACCGCGCGGTCTATATCTCCGGCGAAGAGGCGGTCGCCCAGGTGCGGCTGCGCGCCGAACGGCTCGGGCTCGCGGACGCGTCGGTGCAGCTGGCTTCGGAAACCTCGGTCGAGGACATCGTAGCGACGCTGTCGGAAGGCGCGGTGCCGCGCCTGATCGTGATCGACTCGATCCAGACCATGTGGACCGACACGGTGGAATCCGCGCCCGGCACGGTGACCCAGGTCCGCGCCTCCGCGCAGGCCCTCATTCGCTTTGCCAAGAAGACCGGTGCCGCGATCATCCTGGTCGGCCATGTGACGAAGGACGGCCAGATCGCCGGCCCCCGCGTGGTCGAGCACATGGTCGATGCGGTGCTGTCGTTCGAGGGCGAAGGCTCGCAGCAGTTCCGCATCCTGCGCTCGGTGAAGAACCGTTTTGGCGCAACCGACGAGATCGGCGTGTTCGAGATGACCGGTCTCGGCCTGCGCGAGGTCACCAACCCCTCGGAATTGTTCCTCTCCGAGCGCGAGCTCGGCAGCCCCGGCACGGCGGTGTTCGCCGGCATCGAAGGCACCCGTCCGGTGCTGGTCGAATTGCAGGCGCTGGTGGCGCCGACCTCGCTCGGCACGCCGCGCCGTGCCGTGGTCGGCTGGGATCCGAGCCGGCTGTCGATGGTGCTCGCGGTGCTGGAAGCGCATTGCGGCGTCAAATTGTCCGGACATGACGTCTATCTCAATGTCGCCGGTGGCCTGCGCATCCAGGAGCCGGCCGCGGACCTTGCCGCGGCTGCCGCGCTGGTCTCCTCGCTGGTGAATGCGCCGCTGCCGACGGATGCGGTCTATTTCGGCGAGATTTCGCTGTCGGGCGCGATCCGACCGGTGGCGCAGACCCCGGCCCGGCTCAAGGAGGCCCTCAAGCTCGGCTTCGCTCGCGCCATCCTGCCCGAATCGGCCCGCGGCGAGAGCGGCGGCGATTCAGGGCTCACCCTCAACAGCGTCGGCAATCTCACCACGCTGGTCGCCGAAATTGCGGCACGCGGTACGCCAAGAGGCGACCGGGGAACGCCAAGAGGCGACCGGGGAACACCGCGAGGCGACCGGCGCGACCCGGGCGGCTCCGGAGGCCCTGATGCGGCTGAGAAAAATGCCACACCGGCCCGATTCCGTCGCGAGACCGGCTAAAGCGGGCGTGACGTATCAGCCCCCCGCCGCTATACATCCGCCGCGCGGGACAGGTGGCGCTCTGGCCTTGCCGGATGCCCCCAATGCGCCTCAGTTAGGACGGCACCGACTTTGCCGATTCGCGAGAGCCCTTAACAACGTAAGCCCTTAACAACGTAAGCCCTTAACAGCGTACCGAAACGTACCCAGCGGACCTGACAAGCCGATGCCCATAACGATACTTGATCTCGTCCTGCTCGGCGTGATGCTGATTTCGGGCCTGCTCGCGATGGTGCGCGGCTTCATGCGCGAGATCCTGTCGATCGCGGCCTGGGGCGCCGCCGCGCTGGTCACGCTGTATGCGTTCTCGAAGCTTCTGCCGACCGCCAAGACCTACTTCAACAACGACACGGTTGCGGCCGTGGTCGTGGTGGCCGGCGTCTTCATCGGCACGCTGATCGTGGTCTCGATCGTCACGGTGCGGATCTCGGACATGATCCTGGATTCCCGGATCGGCGCGCTCGACCGCACCCTCGGCTTCCTGTTCGGGCTCGCCCGCGGCCTTTTGATCGTGGTCGTGGCGTTCATGTTCTTCACCTGGCTGGTTCCGGACAAGCAGCGGCCCGATTGGGTGACCGGGGCGAAGTCCCGGGTGGTGCTGCAGGGAACCGGGGATTGGCTGATGTCGCTCTTGCCTGACGACCCCGAGAACACCATCTTAAAGAAGTTCAAGAAGAATAAGCCAGACGACGATTCTGCGGCCGATACCAATGATCAGGCGACGCCGGCGTCGGGTGATGGCTATAGCAAACCTGCGCGTGACAGCTTGAAGAAGCTGATCGAGAAACCCGCGGGCCGATAAACTATTTGGGCCCTTACGAGAGGCGATGAACGAGATGCAGACCCCTTCGGATCATACCGACCAAATGGATCTCGACCTCGGCCCGCTCGAACTACAAGACCCTCTCAGATATCACCCGGATCTCGATGGCGACACGCTCCGCGAGGAATGCGGCGTGTTCGGCATCTTCGGCCATCCCGAGGCCGCCGCGATCACCGCACTCGGCCTGCACGCCCTGCAACACCGCGGCCAGGAAGCTGCCGGCATCGTCTCCTTCGACGGCAGCCGCTTCCACAGCGAACGCCGCCTCGGCCTGGTCGGCGACGCCTTCTCCCGCCGCGAGGTGATCGAGCGCCTGCCCGGCAACGCCGCGGTCGGCCATGTCCGCTACTCCACCACCGGCGGCACCATCCTGCGCAACGTGCAGCCGCTGTTCGCCGAGCTCAGCGCCGGCGGCTTTGCGGTCGGCCACAACGGCAACCTCACCAATGGCCTGACCTTGCGCCGCGAGCTGGTCAAGGGCGGCGCCATGATGCAGTCGACCACCGACACCGAGGTGATCCTGCATCTCGTGGCGCAGTCCAAGCGCACCCGCTTCATCGACCGCTTCATCGAGGCGCTGCGCACCATCGAAGGCGCCTATGCGCTGGTCGCGCTGACCAACAAGAAGCTGGTCGGCGCGCGCGACCCGCTCGGCATCCGCCCGCTGGTGCTCGGCGATCTCGACGGCCGTCCGATCCTGACCTCGGAGACCTGCGCGCTCGACATGATCGGCGCGAAATACGTCCGCGACATCGAGCCCGGCGAGATCATCGTGTTCGACGAGACCGGCGCGCACAGCCACAAGCCGTTCCCGCCGAAGCCGGCCCGGCCCTGCATCTTCGAATACATCTATTTCGCCCGGCCGGATTCGATCGTCGGCGGCCGCTCGGTCTACGACGTGCGCAAGGCGTTCGGCGCCCAGCTCGCACGCGAGAGCCATCCCGAGGTCGACGTCGTGGTGCCGGTGCCGGATTCCGGCGTGCCCGCCGCGGTCGGCTACAGCCAGTATTCCGGCGTGCCGTTCGAGCTCGGCATTATCCGCAACCACTATGTCGGCCGCACCTTCATCCAGCCGACCCAGAGCGTGCGCGAGCTCGGCGTGCGCATGAAGCATTCGGCCAACCGCGCCGCGATCGAGGGCAAGCGCATCATCCTGATCGATGACAGCCTCGTGCGCGGCACCACCTCGAAGAAGATCGTGCGCATGATGCGCGACGCCGGCGCCCGCGAGGTGCATTTCCGCCTCGCCTCGCCGCCGATCCTCTATCCTGATTATTACGGCATCGACCTGCCGGACCGCGGCGGCCTGCTCGCCGCGACTCACTCGCTCGAGGAGATGCGTGACATCATCGGCGCCGACTCGCTCGCCTTCCTGTCGATCGACGGCATGTACCGCGCGATGGGCCATGAGGGGCGCGACCCGGCAAATCCGAGATTCGCCGACCATTGCTTCACCGGCGCCTACCCGACCCACCTGACCGACCAGAGCGAAACCGAGGCGCCGCCGCGCCAGCTCTCGCTGCTGGCGGAGGCGAGCTGACGCGAAGCGTCATCCTGGGGCGATGCGCAGCATCGAACCCGGGATCTCGAAATTGTCTTGCGTTCTTGCCTCAAATTTCAAGATTCCGGGTCTGGTCCTTCGGACCATCCCGGAATGACGGTGTGTTTTGGCCACGGCCGGGCTTGTCCCGGCCATTTCTGTCTGTAATACCCGCCGCCAGACCACGGACGGACAGACATGACAAAACCCCTCGCCTCCCGGATTGCCCTCGTGACCGGCGCCTCGCGCGGCATCGGCTATGCGACCGCGGTCGCACTCGCCAAAGCCGGCGCGCATGTCGTGGCGGTGGCGCGCACGCAAGGCGGGCTGGAAGAACTCGACGACGAGATCCGCAAGGCCGGCGGCAGCGCCACCCTGGTGCCGCTCTCGCTCACCGATTACGACGGCATCGCGCGGCTCGGCCTCGCGCTGCATGAGCGCCACGGCAAGCTCGATATCCTGGTCGGCAATGCCGGCACCGCAGGGCCGTCGTCGCCGCTCGGCCATATCGAGCTGAAGCCATGGAACGACGTATTTGCGATCAACGTCACCGCCAACTTCCAGCTGATCCGCTGCATGGACCCGCTGCTGCGCCAGTCCGACGCCGGCCGCGCGGTGTTCGTGACGTCGGGCGTGGCCCACAAGGCCAACGCCTATCTCGGCCCCTATGCGGCCTCGAAGGCCGCGCTGGAGGCATTGGTGCGCTCCTGGGCCAACGAGACCGCCAACACAAAGCTCCGCGTCAACCTGTTCAGCCCCGGCCCGATCCGCACCCGGATGCGCGCGCAGGTGTTTCCCGGCGAAGACCCGATGACGCTGGATACGCCCGACATGGCCGCCGAATTCATCGTGCCGATGTGTTCGCCCGCGTGGACCGAGACCGGCAAGCTCTACGACTACAAGGCGCGCACGCTGCGGACCTTCCAGCCGCCGGCGTGAGGAGTTGCAGGCGGGCCGCGCCTTCGATTGTCATCCCCGCGAATGCGGGGATCCAGTATTCCAGAGACGATAGCGTTTGAATCGAGACGCCGCGGCGTACTGGATCGCCCGGTCCAGCCGGGCGATGACACCTTTTATGACGCGTCGGCTTGCCTTTCCCTTGCGATTGACTCCTTCTCCTCCCCACGATTGACTGCGCTCCCCAGCGGAACCACCGCCAAGAAAAATCTCGGGAGGCAACCAATGACGCCGACGTTCAATCGCGCGCGCTCCATTCTGTCCGGATTGTTTCTCTCCTCCTGCATCGCATCATCGGCCCTTCTCGCTCTGCACGTGCCCGCCAGCGCCGGCGATGTCCCGACCTTCGCGGTCGATGCGTCCTGGCCAAAGCCGCTGCCGAACAACTGGATCCTCGGCCAGGTTGGCGGCATCACGGTGGATTGGCAGGGCCACATCTGGATGATCCACCGGCCGCGCTCGCTGACCGACGACGAAAAGGGCGCGAGCCTCAACCCGCCGCGCTCGAAATGCTGCATCTCGGCGCCGCCGGTGCTCGAATTCGACGCTGACGGCAATCTGCTGCGGTCCTGGGGCGGTCCGGGTGACGGCTATGAGTGGGTTGGCCGCGAGCACGGCATCGAGGTCGACGAGCGCGGCTTCGTCTGGATCGGCGGCAACGCCGACAATGACAATGCGATCCTCAAGTTCACCCTCGACGGCAAGTTCGTCGCGCAGATCGGCTCGATCGCACCGAGCAAGGGCAGCAATGACACCACACAGCTTGGCAAGCCCGCAGAGACCGCGATCGACAAGGAGGCCAACGAGATCTACGTCGCCGACGGTTACGGCAACCGGCGCGTCATCGTGTTCGATGCCACCACCGGCGCCTACAAGCGGCACTGGGGCGCCTATGGCAACAAGCCCGATGACGCCAAGCAGCCGCCCTACGATCCGAAGGCGCAGGTCGCGCAGCAGTTCGGCAATCCCGTGCACTGCGTGAAAATCGCCAATGACGGACTGGTCTATGTCTGCGACCGCATCAACAACCGCATCCAGGTGTTCAGGAAGGACGGCAGCTTCGTGAAGGAGTTCTTCTTCGAGAAGAGCACGCTCGGCAACGGCGCGGTGTGGGACATCGCGCTCTGGCCCGATCCCAAGCAGACCTACCTGCTCTCCCCGCCGACGGCGAGAACAACGAGATCCGCATCATCAGGCGTGACGACGGCGCGGTGGTCGGCAGCTTCGGCCGCAACGGCCGCAACGCCGGGCAATTCCACTGGGTGCACGCGCTCGCGGTCGACGCCAAGGGCAACGTCTATACCGCCGAGGTCGACACCGGAAAGCGGATCCAGAAATTCAAGCTGACCTCCGACGCGCTCAAGTAAGGGTTTCACCGGATGACGCTTCGACGCAGGCCCACCCGGCTTTAGGCGGATTGCCGCCTCCCCCGGGAAAGGGTAAGCGGGAACTTGAGCGACCGGCAAAAAGGCTCCGCAAGAGGGCTGTCCGGGCTTTAGACAGTGGAGGGAATTTCATGACAACGACGTTTGCGCGGCGCTGCGCCGCGCTTCTTGCTTGCGCCGCACTCGGCTTCTCAACCTCTGCGTTCGCGCAGGACAAGACCGTCAAGATCGGCGTGCTGAACGATATGTCGAGCCTCTATGCCGACATCGGCGGACCGAACTCGGTGGTCGCGATCAAGATGGCTGTGGAGGATTCCGGCCTGCTCAAGAAGGGCTGGAAGATCGACGTCCTGAGTGGCGACCACCAGAACAAGCCCGACGTCGGCGTCAACATCGCTCGGCAATGGGTCGACAACGAGAAGGTCGATGCGATCGCCGATACGCCGAACTCCGGCGTGGCGCTTGCGGTCAACAATCTCGTCAAGGAAAAGAACATCGTCCTGCTGAATTCGGGCGCGGCGACCGCCGACCTCACCGGCAAGGCCTGCACGCCGAACACGATTTCATATACCTACGACACCTACATGCTGGCCAACGGCACCGGCAAGGCACTGACGAAGGCCGGCGGCGACACCTGGTTCTTCCTGACGGCCGACTATGCATTCGGCCACGCGCTTGAGCGCGACACCACCGCGGTCGTCAACGCCAATGGCGGCAAGGTGCTCGGAAGCGTCAAGCATCCGATCAACACCGCCGATTTCTCGTCGTTCCTGCTGCAGGCACAATCGTCCAAGGCCAAGGTGGTCGGCCTCGCCAATGCCGGCGGCGACACCACCAACGCGATCAAGCAGGCGGCCGAATTCGGCATCGTTTCCGGCGGCCAAAAACTTGCGGCGCTGCTGCTGTTCATCAACGACGTGCATTCGCTCGGGTTGAAGACCGCGCAAGGCCTGACGTTCACGGAATCCTTCTACTGGGACATGAACGACCAGACCCGCGCCTGGTCGAAGCGGTTCTCCGCCCTCGCCAACAAGAACGCAATGCCGTCGATGACCCAGGCCGGCAACTACGCGATGGTGCTGCACTATCTCAAGGCGATGGAAGCGCTCGGCGGCAATCCGCATGACGGCGCCAAGGTCGTCGCCAAGATGAAGGAATTGCCGACCGACGATCCGCTGTTCGGCAAGGGCCCGCTGCGCGCCGACGGCCGGCGCCTGATTCCGGCCTATCTGTTCGAGGTGAAGAAGCCCGAAGAGTCCAAATACCCCTGGGACTATTACAAGCTGATCGCCACGATCGCGCCGGAAGACGCCGCGAAGCCGCTTGAGGCCAGCGACTGTCCGCTGGTGAAGAAGTGACCGCGTAGCGGTCATTCCGGGGCGCGCAACGCGCGAACCTCAGATGCGCAATTGCGCATCGGGGAATCTCGAGATTCCGGGTTCGACGCTGCGCATCGCCCCGGAATGACTTTTAGCACCTTCTTACTTCGCAGCCGACTTCGCCTTGACGGGCGCTGGCAGCGACGCCCATTCCCTGTCGGCGCGCGGGCCGCCGACATCGCCGGTCAGGCCGACGAGCTGGCCCGGCTGCACGTCCAGCGTCTGCGTCCAGGTCTGGGTCTGGCACAGCAGCTTGAGCAGGCATCCCTTGAGCTTCAGCCGGTCGGACCTGTCGCGCCACAGCGAGACCGCATAGGACTTGCCGTCCTCGGCGTTGTAGATGTCGCCGTCGAACTTGCCCTCCGGCGTCAGCTTCAATCCGAGGATCAGCTGATGGCCCAGCAGCGCACGCGTCCGCTTGTCGGGGTCGGGATTGAAGCTGTCGCGGAACGGCTGGCCGTGTGAATCAAGCGGATCCTTCATCCACACGATGAAGCCGCAGATGCGGTCGCGCGCGGTGCCGCAGCGCTCGAGGCGGATGCGTGCGCGGCCGTCTTCGGTCAGCCAGGTGCCGCTGGGATCGGCCGGGGCGATCGTTTCGGCGCGGCCGGTCGAGCTCATCAGCAAGGCAGCGACGAGGCTGCGCAGAAACATGCGAACCAGAAAGTTCATGGTAAAGGACCTTTCAGTGTCGGGATGGTTTGCGGACGCGCGAGGCGCGCCTCACTTCAATTGCGCCATGAATGCATCGGCGCCCTTGTCGATGCCGGCGGTGGCCGCGGCGAGATCGCCGACGCTGGCCTTGATGTCGTAGGCGTTGGGATATTGCTTGCTGACATAGGCGCCGAGCAGGCGCGAGGTCGAGCTGTCGAACATCTCGACGGCATAGATGACGGAGCCCGTCATCGTGCCCTCGCCGTCGCGCGCGGCCTGCACGCCGTTGTAGACCGCGCCTGCCAGATCGAAACGCGACAGCGTGCCGAGGACCGGCGTGTTGGCGACCGCGCCGGTCAGCGTCAGCCGCAGGCGGAACGTGTTCGGCCCGCGCGTGTTCACCAGCGTGAAGCGGCCGCGCAGCTTGTCGGCGAAGCGGGTCTGCATGTAGGCGGCGAGCGTCTGCTTGTCCTTCTCGGACATGTCGCCGAACTGATGATCCGCGCCGCGATAGATCACGACCGGATCGATCATCACCTTGTTGTAGCTCCGCCAGTCGACCGGCGGCGCATAGCGATACGGCACACGCCCCGAAGAATCGGACGTGTCCGGCGTCATGTAGGCCGACGATGCCACATCCGAATAGGCCACCGGCGTGACGGCGGCACATCCTCCGGCGAGGACGCAAAGCGCCATCGCTCCCAGACCGCGCGCGGCGATCGAGCTCTCCATTCCAATCTCCTCATCCGACCCTAATGCCGAAGAGCAGCTCGGCCGCAGCCGCGTCCGGGGCTGAAAGTACGGCTGCGGCCGTCACTGCCGATCTGGCTCGCCGTCGCGGCGCCGCCAGATCTTGCCTCAGTGCGACGAACTGTAAAACCGACCAGTTGGTTTGTAAAGTTGCAATTGCCGGAACCGCGTTAGAAAAATGCGGCGGTCGAAATGTCGTGCTGGCTGGCGAGGCCGCTTCGCGAATGGCGGCCGCGCGTTGTCACAAACCCGAGATATCTCGTGTGGTACGGCAGAAATCGCCGGGGGATTTCAGGGGCCCGGTGCCGATCCAACGCCGCCAAGCGATCCATATTCCGCTTGGGCGGCGTTGCGCTTTCGAAAGCGCTCGAAATTCAGCCGCGCTTGCGCGCCGATGCCGGCTTTGCGGCCGGTGCGCCGGCAGGCCGCGGCGATGCCGCGCGTGCCGCCGTCGCCCGGGACGGCTTTGTTGCCTCGGTCGCCCCCTGCTCCATCGCGGTCCACTTGCTGTTGTCGAGCAATCGCTCGAACAGGCGATCGCGCTCCGCGTCCGACAGCGACGACAGGCCGAACAACGAGCTCAGCAGCAGACCCCGCGCCGCCGCCCAGCGCAGCAGCGCCAGATCGGGATCCCTCGCCTCGGCCTTCATCAGCGCGACCTTCTTGATGTCGACATCGCGCGGCATCGCCATCAATTCGGGATTCTCGTTCATCGCCGCCAGCAGTGCGAACGCCCCTGCCCGCGGCGTCGAGATCGCCTCCCGCAGCGTCGCGATCTGCGCCGACAGTTCGGGCTGGTCCGTGGTCCCGCGCACCTTTTCGATGTAGCGGTTCGAGAATTCCTCGAAATGCGCCATCTGCTGCTCGAGCAAGGCGCGCAGCACCGCTTCCTTGGTACGGAACTGATGCATCACGCCGCCCTTGCTGAGACCGCTCTCGCGCGCAATCGCGTCCAGCGTCAGGCGCCCCGGACCATCGCGCGTCACGATGGTGATCGCGGCGTCAAGTGCGGCGTTACGGGAGCGTTCCGAGCGGGAAGGATTATCCATGGTGTACTCAGGAAGGAGTCGCTTGAGATCACAGTATCTCAGCGGCTTCGGTCAATCTCAAGCGCCGCATCTGATCTGCGAGGCAGCGCGAACGACGCCCGCGAAATGGCGGTGCCGGCCTCGAAAGACGCATCAATTTCAGGAATCGGTCATCGAGCCATCCGATCGCTCACGCGCACAAGCGAACCTTCTGCAGCAGGCCATGAAGGAAGCCGTAGGCCATCCGGCCGACGACCCTTTCCCCTCGACCGCGCGCGCGAGCGACGGACTGCGCGTCGGCATAACTGGCCGCGACGATCGTCCCGTGCCTGCCGCCATCGAGTTTCAGGTCGGTCAGGTAGACAAGGCCGCGCGACGTCAACAGCGCCGCCTGCGCGTCGCTGAAGCGGGTCAATTCATCGCAGATATCAACGGCCTCGTCGGTCACCATGCTGCTCCTGGCAGAGCGCCCCGGAGCGAGGCGCGCGTCTTCAACCGGTATCAGCCTTATACAAACCAACCGGATGGTTTGTAAACAGGCAAAATGACGCAATCCTCCCGATGTAGCCGGTCCGGACGCATGTCGGATCGGCGCGCTCGCATTCGTCCTCGAACCATCAGCCGGCACTCGGAGCACGCGAGCGATGACACAGCAGAAACAGACGGCGGAAACCGAAATCAGAACGCTCATCGACGCCTGGACGGACGCCGTCCGCCGACGCGACTATCCCGGCATCTTCGCCCATCACGATCAGGACATCGTGATGTTCGACGTTCCGCCGCCGTTGCAGTCACGCGGATTGGACGCGTACAGCAAGACATGGGACCTGTTCTTCAGGTATCACCGCCCCTCCTACGCCTTCGATATCGAGGAGATCGCGATCACGGCCGGCGATGACGTGGCCTTCGCGGTCGCGGTGATGCGATGCGGGCCACCTGATGCCACGTTCCAGTTCAGGCTCACGATCGGGCTGCATAAGGTCGCCGGCGAGTGGCGCGTCATCCACGAACACCATTCGGTGCCGGCGACGGAATAGAACGTCTCGCGGTGGATGCGTTCGGCGGTTTGGCCGCCCTAAGCTTTCTTCGCCGTCGCGCGCCAGGCGATGGCGAGCGCGAGCAGCAGCAGGGCGCCGGCCAGATAGAACGGCGCGCCGGGCATCTTGAGCGGCACGTTGTCGCCGATGAAATAGGCGAAGGTCAGCGTGAACAGGAACGGGCCGATCAATTCCGACATGCTCTGCACGCTGGATGTCGCGCCCTGCTGGTCGGCGGCGACGAGCTGCGTCGTCAGCGCCTGCGTCGCAGCGCCCGAGAGGCCCCACAGCGCCATCACGGGAATGCCGATCCAGAACAGCTGGCCGGTCGGCGCGGCGCCGAAGATCACGAAGCCCAGGGCGCCGCAGACGAGGCCGAGGAACAGCGCGTTGCGCTCGCCGAGGCGGTGCACGATCGGGCCGATCGCCGCGCCCTGCACGATCATGCCGCAGAGGCCGACCAGCGCCAGCGTCGCGCCGACGGTGCCGGTGTCCCAGCCGTAGCGATAGGTGGCGTAGAGCACGAACACCGAGGGCAGCACGACATGCGCGAGCTGGCCGAAGAACGTCGCCAGCGACAGGCCGGCGAGCGTCCGGTTCGAGCGCAGGAAATGCAGCGCGCCGATCGGATTGGCGCTCTTCCATTTGAACGGCGCGCGCCGCTCCACGGGCAGCGACTCCGGCAGAATGAACAGGCCATAGAGCCCGTTGACGAAGCTCAAACCCGCCGCCGCCCAGAACGGCAGCCGCGGATCGATCTCGCCCAGCAGGCCGCCCAGCGCCGGTCCGAGGATGAAGCCCGCGCCGAAGGCAACGCCGATCTTGCCGAACATCGCGGCGCGCTGCTCCGGCGCGGTGACGTCGGCGATATAGGCGAACACGGTCGAGATGCTCGACGAGGTGATGCCCGAGATCGCCCGCCCGATGAACAGCCAGATCAGGTTCGGCGCCAGCGCCATCAGCACATAGTCGGCGGCGAGGCCGAAATTCGACAGCAGCACCACCGGCCGGCGGCCGAAGCGATCGGACAGCGCACCGAGGATCGGCGAGCAGACGAACTGCATCAAGGCCCAGATCGAGCCGAACACGCCGAAGATGCGCGCCGCATTTGCGGTGTCGTTGTTGACGAATCCTTCGATCAGCTTGGGCAGGATCGGGATGATGATCCCGAGCGCGAGCATGTCGAGCAGCAGGGTGATGAAGATGAAGATCACCGCGCCGCTGCGCGGTTGCGCTACAGCAACCGTGTCACTCCCCGACCCTTCGCTCACGACGGCCGTTTGCGCTTGTGGGCGAACGGATTGGCCTTCTCGCGCAGCGTGATCCGGATCGGCGTGCCCGGCAGATCGAAGGTCTCGCGCAGCGAGTTGATGAGGTAACGCAGATAGGATCGCGGGATCGCGTCGGCGCGCGAGCAGAACAGCACGAAGCTCGGCGGGCGCGCCTTCACCTGCGTGATGTAGTTCAGCTTCAGCCTGCGGCCCGAGACCGCCGGCGGCGGGTTGGCCTGGATCGCCTGCTCGAACCAGCGATTGAGCGCCGAGGTCGGCAAGCGCCGATTCCACACCGCATAGGCCTCCTGGATCGCCGTCATCAGGCGGTCGATGCCCTCGCCCATCAGGCCGGAGACGGCGACGATCGGCGCGCCCTTGACCTGCGGCAGCCAGTGGTCGGCATCGGTGCGCAGCTGCGAGATCTGGTTGGGCTTGCGCTCGACGAGGTCCCATTTGTTGACCGCGAGCACGATGGCGCGGCCTTCGCGCTCGATCAGGTCGGCGATGCGCAGGTCCTGCTCCTCGAACTTGTTCTGCGCGTCCATCATCATCACGACGACTTCGGCAAAGCGCACCGCCCGCAACGCGTCGGCGACCGAGAGCTTCTCCAGTTTCTCCTCGATCCGCGAGCGGCGGCGCAGGCCGGCGGTGTCGAACACCCGGAACTGGCGGCCCTGCCAGGTGATCTCGACCGCGATGGAATCGCGCGTCGTGCCGGCCTCGGGACTGGTCAGCAGCCGCTCCTCGCCGAGCAGATGGTTGATCAGCGTCGACTTGCCGGCATTGGGCCGGCCGACGATGGCGACGCGGATCGGGCGCTGCGCGGCCTCCTCCTCCGAGATGTCCTCGTCGTCCGCGAGCTCGTCGTCGTCCTCCGGTGTCTCCGGCACCAGCGCGCTCAGCGCCTCGTGGAGGTCGCCCATGCCCTCACCATGCTCGGCCGAGATCTGGACGGGATCGCCGAGCCCGAGCGCGTAGGATTCCATCGCGCCGATCTCGCCATGCTTGCCCTCGGCCTTGTTGGCGACCAGCACCACCGGCTTGTTGGCCTTTCGCGCGAAGTCGGCGAAGGCACGGTCGGTCGGCGTCAGGCCGACGCGGGCGTCGATCACGAACATCAAGGCGTCGGCGAGCTCGATCGCGGTTTCGGTCTGCTCCTGCATCCGCGCCGTCAGCGAACCCTTGGCGCCTTCGTCCAGACCTGCGGTGTCGATGATGGTGAAGTCGAGATCGTAGAGCCTGGCCTGGCCCTCGCGGCGGTCACGCGTCACGCCGGGCTCGTCATCGACCAGCGCGAGCTTCTGGCCGACCAGCCGGTTGAACAGCGTCGACTTTCCGACATTGGGCCGGCCGATAATGGCGATGGTAAAAGACATGGATTATCCAGGCGCCGCGGCGCGGCGCGCGCCAACGAATTTAAGCAGGAGCCTAGCGGCTAAATCCGCCGCTCGGTAGCGGTGCGGGGAAGGCGCCGCCGGATTGTTGCGTGGTCTGGGTCTGCTGGGCCGGCGCCGCAGGCTGCGCCTGCTGGTCGTCGGCGGGTGGCGCGGTGGTGCGGCGGCGGACGATCTTCTTCGGCTCCGGCGGCAGCGCGGCGGGCGCGCCCTCCTCAGCTGCGGCATCGGGCGCAGCCGCCTGATCTGCGGCCGGCGCTGCCCTGCCCTTGGCGTGCTTCTTGGCGCCCTTCGGCGGCTCCGGCGGCGGGGCCGGCTGGGCGGCGGCGGCTGCCGCGGCGTTCTGCTGATCGAGCTGCTCCTGCTGCGAGCCCTTGTACAATTCCTTCGGCACGCCCTGATCGAGGCCGGGCACGCCTTCGGGGAATACCGGCTTGCGGTCGCCCTGCAGCTTCTTCTTGGTATCGAGGAAGTCGAGCAGGTCGCTCGGATCGAAATTGGACATGCCGCCACCGCCGCAACCCGCCAGCACGCTGCAAAGCGCTGTCAGAACTGCGGCTGCGATCAGGCGTTGCGAGCGGCGCATGGTCGATCTCTCACTCAAACTCGGGTTTTGTCTGGGCATGATCTCCGCGCAAACGCTTCGCGTTTGTCGCGAGGGAAAACCGGTTCCCACTTTTGCAGATCATGCCTCCTCAGCTCTTGGCGACCGGCGGCAACAGTGCCTGCAGCGCCTCGGCGCGCGAGCGCATGCTCGGCGGCGTCTCGCCGTCATTGGCAATCTGGTCGAGCCACTGCCGCGCAGCGGTGGCATCGTTGGCGCGCCAGGCCGACAGCGCCAGCAGCTCGCGCGCGGAATGGCGGAACGTCGAGTCCTTCGCCGTTGCCGTCGCCTCGAGCCGTTGCAGCATGTTCGGATAGGTCGTGGTCTCCATCAGGATCTGCGCGGCGCGGATCCGCGCCAGGTCCTGCTCGGGACCGCCGACGCTGCGGTCGGCTGCGATCTCGTCATAGAGCTTCGCGGCAGCCGGCTGATCGCGGGTCGCGACCTCGGCGGCCATGCGCAGCCGCGCCAGATTGCGGTAACCCGACGGCGCCTTGGTGATGAGGGCGGCAAAGGCGGCCTCCGCCTCGGCATGCTTGTTCTGATCGGACAGTTCGACAGCGCGGTCGAACGCCGCGCCGGCCTCGGCGGCCTTCCCGGCCTCGAGATACTGGTAGCCGCGCCAGCCACCGACGCCCGCAACGATCAGGATCGCCAGGGCGATGATAAAGAGCGAGTACTTGTCCCACAGCTTCTTGAGCTGATCGCGACGGACTTCCTCGTCGACTTCGTTAAATAATTCAGACACTTAAGGCTATCCCATCCCCTCGGGACCGCTGCCATCGGTGGGGCCCAGCCCCTACCCGATCCCCACATCGCGGCGGCGTTACCCTAATGGTGTGGCGGAGGCAAGGCAAAGCGAGGCGGATCAAAGTGTTAACCGGGGACGTTTGCGGCTACGCGACGGGACTGCATAGGCTCCCTCTCCCGCTTGCGGGGGAGGGTTGGGGTGGGGGTGTCTCCGCGAGTCGGAGCAGAGATAGAGTCCCATTGGCGCGAGAGCCCCCACCCGCCGCGCTGCGCGCGCCGACCTCCCCCGCAAGCGCAAGCGGGAGAGGTGCACCGAGTTAGCGGAGGGCACGTTGGCGTCGCACTACGGCGCCCCCGCCGGCAAGCTCTCCCTGATCTGGCGCTTGATCACCTTGCCGTTGGCGTTGCGCGGCAGCGGCTCTGATGTCAGCGCCATGGTCTCCGGCACCTTGTAGTCGGAGAGCCGCTCGGCGCACCAGGCGCGCAGGCTCTCCGCATTCACGTCCGTGCGGGTCACGATCACGGCGTGCACGCGCTCGCCGAGCACCGGGCACGACTTGGCGATGATCGCGCTCTCGACCACGGCCGGATGGCCGGCCAGGACGGACTCGACCTCGGCGGAATAGATCTTCAGGCCGCCGCGGTTGATCATGTCCTTCTGGCGGTCGAACACGCGGACGAAGTTCGCGGCGTCGATCGAACCGAGATCGCCGGAATGCCAGAAGCCGGCCGTAAAACTCTCCGCGGTTGCCTTCGGATTGTTCCAGTAGCCCTTGATGACCGAGGCGCTGCGGATCCAGAGCTCGCCGATCTCGCCGCGCGTCAGTTCGCGGCCGTCGGCGCCCATCACGATGATCTCGGCGCCGGGGCACGGCAGGCCGACGCTGTCGATATGGGCGGCGGTGAGTTCGCCCGGCATCAGCGTCGAGGGCGACGTGGTCTCGGTCGCGCCGTAGCAATTCGCAAGCTTCAGACCGGGAATCTTGGCGTCGAGTTTTTCGATGGTTGCGACCGGCATCGGCGCGCCGCCGAAGCCGCCGATCCGCCAGCTCGACAGGTCGTAGCTGTCGAAATCCGGCTGCATCAGGCAGAGATTGTACATCGCCGGCACCATCACCGTGTAGGTGACGCGCTCGCGCGCCGCGACCTTCAGATATTCCGAGGCCTTGAACTCCGGCATGATGATCAGCGCGCCGGCGCAGCGTGCCATCGTGGTGATGTTGGCGACCGCGCCGGTGACATGCGCGAGCGGGACCGCCGCGATCGAGCGATCAGCCCTGGTCAGCTTCAGGCACGAGGCGAACACCATCGAGGAGTGGATGATGTTGCAATGGGCGAGCATGGCGCCCTTCGGCCGGCCGGTGGTGCCCGAGGTGTAGAGGATCATCGCGGTGTCCTCTTCCCGCACCTGTGCCGGCGCCTGGGCCTGGGCGTTGTCGGCGAGGCCAGCGAATTGCGATGCGCCGTCGTCGCTGACGGAGATGCGATGCTTGAGGCCGGGAATGTCGGCCGCATCGGGGATGCGGTCGGCAAGCCTGGCCTCATAGACCAGAAGAGTGGCGCCGCAATCGTTCAGCACATAGGCGATCTCGGGCTTCTGCTGGCGCGTCGAGAGCAGCACCGTGACCAGCCCGGCATGCGCCGCGGCGAACATCGTCAGCACGAATTCGATGCGGTTGCCGAGCAGGATCGCGACGCGGTCGCCGGGCGCAAGGCCGAGTTTGGCAAAGCCCGCCGCGACCTTGGCCGATTTCTCCGCGACCTCGCGCCAGCTCAGGCGCGTCGCGCCGCAGACCAGCGCCTCGCCGTCGCCGTTCTGCGCAACGGCGTCCGCGATCATCGCCCACAGGCTGCCGGGCCGCTCCGGGAAAGCCGGCACGACGCGATCACCGAAGCGCGGCTCGAGCCGCATCGGCGGAATTGCGTGCTGCGACCAGTCCATGCGCGCCCCGTCAGCTCTTCTTCATGCCGTAGACGTGCTCCGGCCCAGGGAATGCGCGGCTCTTCACGTCGCGCGCATAGCCCGCGATCGCCTCCTCGATCATCGGACCGAGATTGCCATAGCGGCGCACGAATTTCGGCGCCCGCGGCGACAGGCCGAGCATGTCCTCCAGCACCAGCACCTGGCCGTCGCAGGCCGCGCTGGCACCGATGCCGATGGTGGGCACGGCGATCGACTGCGTGATCTTGCGCGCCAGCGGTTCGGCGACCGCCTCGACCACGATCGAGAACGCGCCCGCCTCCGCGATCGCCTTGGCGTCGTTCTCGATCGGCGCCCAGCTCTCCTCCTCGCGGCCCTGCGCGCGGAACGAACCGAGCGTGTTGATCGACTGCGGCGTCAGACCGATGTGGCCCATCACCGGAATGCCGCGGTCGGACAGGAACGCCACCGTCTCCGCCATCCGCGCGCCGCCCTCGAGTTTGACCGCGCCGCACAGCGTTTCCTTCATGATCCGCACCGCGGACTGGAACGCCTGCTCCTTCGAACCCTCATAGGAGCCGAATGGCATATCCACCACGACGAGCGCGGCTTGCGAGCCGCGCATCACCGCGCGGCCCTGCAGGATCATCATGTCGAGCGTCACCGGCACCGTGGTCTCGAAGCCGTGCATGACGTTGCCGAGGGAATCGCCGACCAGGATGGCGTCGCAATGACGGTCGACCAGCGCCGCGGTGTGCGCATGATAGGACGTCAGCATCACGATCGGCTCGCCGTTCTTGCGGGCGCGCAGATCGGGCGCGGTCTTGCGCTTGATGGCGGATTGAACAGACATAGTCAGGCTCCCATGACAGGCACGCCGATCACGACCGGGTGGAACGCAAACGCCAGCGCCAGATAGACGATGACACCGACCGCGATCGCGATCAGGTCGTTGGTTGGGCCGCCCACCGGAATCGGCGGCGCGCCGGCATCCGCACGGCGCTTCAGCGAGATGCGGTCATAGACCGCCCAGCCGAGAAACGAGCCGAACAGGATGATCGAGCCGAGGTCGCCATTTGCGAGCAGATGCGCGAACGCCCACAGCTTCACGCCGGCGAGCATCGGATGCTTCAGCGTGGTGTAGATGCGGCCGCGGATATAGGAGGCGACGACGAGGATGACGGCGGGTAGCATCAGCGCCACCGCGATGTGCTTGAACGCTGTCGGCGGCGTCCAGACGTCGATCCATCCGGTCGCGCGATAATGCGCAAAGCCCCAGATGATCAGCACGAGCCCGGCCGCGGAGGCGAGCGAATAGGCGATCTTGTAGACGCCCTCGCCCATCGCCTTGATCAGGCCGGCGCGCATCTCGCGCAGGCTCGTCAGCACATGGACGCCGAGGAACAGCACGAGACCCAGGATCATGACGAGCAGTCCCACGATGTTCCTCCCCTGATCGATCAATGCCTTCGCGTATCACCTTCGGGCCGCGAAAAGCAATGCGCTGCACTCTACACCGTCATTCCGGGGCGCGCTGAAAGCGCGAACCCGGAATCTCGAGGTAATCGGGCGCGCAAGCCAACCTCCAGATTCCGGGTTCGATGCTTCGCATCGCCCCGGAATGACGGTGCCATCAAGGCTTGTCGGCCGATTTGGCCAGTTCGCGGTTGTCGACATAGCGGATCATGATCGGCCGGCCGGCCAGCGCCCCGCCCAATCCGCCGGTGAATTTCAGCGGCAGGCAGGCATCCAGCGAGGCATTGATCGCGTTGAGGTAGGTGGTGCGGGTGTCGGCCGGGATACCCCGCGTCGAAAATGTCAGGCGCGGCGTGCCGATCATCTCGCCGGTTCGCTTGAAGCTGAAGCGCACCGACATCTGCATGCCCTCGCGCGCGTCGTCCGACGGCGGCGGCGCCCAGCAGGCGCGCAGCGCGGCGAAGAGATCGCCGATGGTATCGAGATCATGATCCGGCTTGCGGTACTTCTCGGCCTGATCCTGCGGCGGCACCGTGAGGATCGTGAGCTGGAGATTTTCGCCGTACGGATAATCGATCTCGGGCAGGCACGGCCCGTGGTTGAACACGCTGCAATAGGATGGGATGCAGGGTCCGCTGTCGAGCACGCTGCAGGGCGTGTGTGCGAACGGCACCGGGTTGGTCTGATGCCGCTGCCGGGCGGAGGCCGAGCCCGCGAGGGCAAAGGCCAGCACGGCAAAAGCGAGGCAGATGGCGACGCGTCGGAGCATTTAGATGGACCCGGATTGCGCTTCCGGGGAAAATGGTGCCGCGGCCGGAGCGCATCAAGCGGGGCCGTGTTCACGTCCTCGCGCTTTTCGCTCCACAACCCCCGCTGTCATCGCCCGGCTCGACCGGGCGATCCGGTATTCCAGAGACGGCGGTGATTGAACGGATGAGCCTCGGCGTACTGGGTCCCCCGGTCGAGCCGGGGGACGACACCGAAGATGCGGCGCGATGCGTATGCCGCGCTACGCCTTCTTCTTCACGTCCTTGACGTTGGAGAAGGTGATGCCCTCGGCGCGCTCGCGGGTGTAGCCGAGATAGAACTCGTTCTTGGCCATGAACACGGGATCGCCGTCGACGTCGTCGGCGATGCCGGAATTGTTGGCGGCGACGAACGCGTCGAGCTTCTTGCGGTCGTCGGATGATATCCAGCGCGCCAGCGAGAATTCGGAGATCTCGAACTCGACCGGCAGCGAATATTCCGCATCGAGCCGCGCCTTCAGCACGTCGAGCTGCAGCGGGCCGACCACGCCGACCAGCGCCGGCGCGCCGTCGCGCGGGCGGAACACCTGCACGACGCCCTCCTCCGACATCTGCTGCAAGGCTTCCTTCAGCTTCTTCGCCTTCATCGCATCGGTGAGCCGAACGCGGCGGACGATTTCCGGCGCGAAGCTCGGCACGCCGACGAAGGTCAAATCCTCGCCCTCGGTCAGGGTATCGCCGATCCGCAGCGTGCCGTGGTTCGGAATGCCGACGACGTCGCCGGCAAAGGCCTCGTCGGCGACCGAGCGGTCCTGCGCGAAAAAGAACTGCGGGCTCGACAGGCTCATGTTCTTGCCGGTGCGTACCAGCTTGGCCTTCATGCCGCGGCTGAGCTTGCCCGAGCACAGCCGGGCGAAGGCGATGCGGTCGCGGTGGTTCGGATCCATGTTGGCCTGGATCTTGAACACGAAGGCGCTCATGCGCGGCTCGGCGGCCTCGACCTTGCGCAAATCCGAGTCTTGCGCGCGCGGCGCCGGCGCGAACTTGCCGAGGCCTTCCAGCAAATCGCCGACGCCGAAATTGCGCAGCGCGCTGCCGAAATAGACCGGCGTCAGATGGCCTTCGCGGAATGCCGCGAGTTCGAACGGCTTGCAGGCCTCCGACGCCAGCGCGAGCTCGTCCTTGACTTCGGCGACGTCGAGATTGGGGTTGCGCTTGCCGAGATCGGCGATGTCGATCTGCTCGGTGGCGCCGGTCTTGGCGCCGCCGCCCTCGAGCAGCCGCACGCCGCCGTTGACGACGTCATAGGTGCCGAGGAAGTCGCGGCCGCGGCCGACCGGCCAGGTCATCGGCGTGGTGTCGAGCGCCAGCGTCTTCTCGATCTCGTCCAGGAGCTCGAACGTGTCGCGGCTCTCGCGGTCCATCTTGTTGATGAAGGTGATGATCGGGATGTCGCGCAGCCGGCACACCTCGAAGAGTTTTCGCGTGCGCGCCTCGATGCCTTTCGCGGCGTCGATCACCATGACCGCGGAATCGACCGCGGTCAGCGTGCGATAGGTATCTTCCGAGAAGTCCTCGTGGCCCGGCGTGTCCAAGAGGTTGAACACGAGGTCGTTGAACTCGAAGGTCATCACCGAGGTGACGACCGAGATGCCGCGCTCGCGCTCGATCTTCATCCAGTCCGAGCGCGTGTTGCGCCGCTCGCCCTTGGCCTTGACCTGGCCCGCGAGATTGATGGCGCCGCCGAACAGCAGCAGCTTTTCCGTCAGCGTGGTCTTGCCGGCATCCGGGTGCGAGATGATCGCAAAGGTGCGCCGTCGCGCCACTTCCTCTGAAAGTGGCGAGCGGGACGGCGATTCGGCTGAAACTGAAATGTCGGACATGGCGGGGCATTTGGCAGGGAAAACGGGCGCAATCAAGGGCGTTTTGTCGCAATGCGGAACGGCCGCACCATCCCCATATAGGCACCGGAAGGACGACCTTCTCCTCACCATACCATTCGCGGGGACGACCCTGCCTTATCCGGAGGGTTCGTGATGGCTTGGACCATTCTGTTCACCGCTGGCCTGCTCGAGATCGGTTGGGCGATCGGGCTGAAATATACCGAAGGTTTCTCGCGGCTGGTACCGTCGGTGCTGACGCTGGCGGCGATGGCCGGCAGCGTGATCCTGCTCGGCCTCGCGCTCAAGACGCTGCCGATTGGAACCGCCTATGCGGTCTGGACCGGGATCGGCGCGGTCGGCACCGCGGCGCTCGGCATCATCCTGCTCGGAGAACCCGCGACCGCGATGCGGCTGGCCAGCATCGGACTGATCGTTGCCGGCATCGTCGGGCTGAAGCTGGTCGGCTGATGACTTCCTTGGGACGCGTTTTCCTAACGCGAACCGGCTTCCACTTCGCTCGAAAACGCTACTTCAGAATCTGCACCGCCCAATAGCTCGCGGCTGCGACCGCAGCCGACGCCGGGATCGTGATCACCCAGGCGTAGACGATCGAGCTCGCCACATTCCAACGCACGGCGGAGAGCCGCCGTGCGGCGCCGACGCCGACGATGGCGCCGGTGATGGTGTGCGTGGTCGATACGGGAACCCCGAGATAGGTCGCCATGAACAGCGTCGCGGCGCCGCCGGTTTCGGCGCAAAAACCCTGCATCGGCGTCAGCTTGGTGATCCGCAGCCCCATGGTGCGGACGATCCGCCAGCCGCCCATCAGCGTGCCCAGCGCCATCGCGCTCTGGCAGGCCAGCACCACCCAGAACGGAATCTCGAAGGTGTCGCCGAGATGGCCCTGCGAATAGAGCAGCACGGCGATAATGCCCATGGTCTTCTGCGCGTCGTTGCCGCCATGGCCGAGCGAATAGAGTGACGCCGAGGCGAATTGCAGGATGCGGAAGGCGCGATCGACCGCGAACGGCGTCGAGCGCACCGAGAGCCAGGACACGATCGCAACCAGCACCAGCGCCAGCAGGAAGCCGACCAGCGGCGACAGCACGATCGCGAGCAAGGTCTTGGAGAGCCCGCTCCACACCGCCGCCGAAATCCCCGCCTTCGCCATGCCGGCGCCGACCAGGCCGCCGATCAGCGCGTGCGAGCTCGATGACGGAATGCCCAGCGCCCAGGTGATCACGTTCCAGACGATCGCGCCGACCAATGCTGCGAAGATCACGGTCGCATCCACCACCGACGGCTCGATGATCCCGGTGCCGATGGTATTGGCAACGTGCAGGCCGAATACCAGGAACGCGACGAAGTTGAAGAACGCGGCCCAGAACACCGCGTATTGCGGCCGCAGCACGCGGGTCGAGACGATGGTCGCGATCGAGTTCGCGGCATCGTGCAGGCCGTTCAGGAAGTCGAACAGCAGCGCGACCGCGATCAGGATGGTCAGAATTGGAAGACCCAGCGTGGCGTCCACGTGATGCCCCGCTCTACACTTGCTCGATCACGATCGAGTTGATCTCGTTGGCGACGTCGTCGAAACGGTCGGCCACCTTCTCGAGATGGTCGTAGATCTCCGCGCCGACGATGAAGTCCATCGTGTTGGCGTTGCGGTGCTTCAGGAACAGCTCCTTGAGCCCGATATCATGGAGATCGTCGACCCGGCCCTCGAGCTTGGTCAGTTCCTCGGTGATCTGGGTCAGCATCGAGACGTTCTGGCCGATGCCCTGCAGCAAGGGCAGCGCGCGGACCACCAGATTGGCGCATTCCACGATAAGCGTGCCGATCTCGCGCATCGGCGGCTCGAACTCGCGCACCTCGAACAGCATGACCGCCTTTGCGGTCGCCTGCATCTGGTCGACCGCATCGTCCATCGAGGTGATCAGGTTCTTGATATCGCCGCGATCGAACGGGGTGATGAAAGTGCGGCGAACCGCGGTCAGGACCTCGCGGGTGACGCTATCGGCGTCGTTCTCGAACTGATTGACGCGCTGGCAAAAGACGGGCGTCTCCTCCCCGCCCTTCAGCATGTCCTGCAACGCCAATGCGCACTGCACGGAGGTCTGGGCGTGGCGGGCGAACAGGTCGAAAAAGCGCTCTTCCTTGGGCAGAAAGGCGCGAAACCACCGCAGCATGTCTCAGTTCCATCATTCCGGGACAGCCCTTTTAGCGGCTGTCACAGAACTGTCATAGAGCATCTGGCGGGGAAAGCACCGGGATCGACCGCCCAAACGGGCGGTCGTCCACCGCTATGTCGGCCGAAAATCGCCGAGACCTGCCCTACAGCGACCGCCGCAACAAATGGGCCAGCTCACCGACCAGGCCGCGCCGGAACAGCAGCACGCAGGCCACGAAGATCACGCCCTGGATCACCGTCACCCACTGGCCGAAGCCGGCGAGATACTGCTGCATGGCGATGATCACGAAGGCGCCGACCACCGGGCCGAAGATGGTGCCGAGACCGCCGACCAGCGTCATCAGCACGATTTCACCGGACATCGACCAGTGCACGTCGGTGAGCGAGGCATTCTGCGCCACGAACACCTTCAGCGAGCCGGCAAAGCCCGCCAGCGTGCCCGACAGGATGTAGGCCAGCATCTTGTACTGGTCGGTCTTGTAGCCGAGCGAGATCGCGCGCGGCTCGTTCTCGCGGATCGACTTCAGCACCTCGCCGAACGGCGAGTTGATGGTGCGGTAGATCAGCAGGAAGCCGGCAAGGAAGCCGACCAGCACGACGTAATAGAGCACCAGCGGCTTCGACAGGTCGAAGATCCCGAGCAGGTGGCCCTGCGGGATGCCCTGGATGCCGTCCTCACCATGGGTGAACGGCGCCTGCAGGTAGATGAAGTAGAGCAGCTGCGACAGCGCCAGCGTGATCATCGAGAAATAGATGCCTTGGCGGCGGATCGAGATGAAGCCGGTGACCAGGCCGAGCAAGGCCGCGGCCGCGGTGCCGACCAGGATGCCGAGCTCCGGCGACAGCCCCCACACCTTCAGCGCGTGCGCCGAGACGTAGCCGGCGGTGCCGAGGAACATCGCGTGGCCGAACGACAGCAGGCCGCCATAGCCGATCAGGAGGTTGAAGGCGCAGGCGAGCAGCGCGAAGCACAGCGCCTGCATGACGAAGAACGGATAGATCCCCGTCCACGGCACGATCGCCAGCAACAGCGCCATCGCGGCGAATACGATCATCTCGTCGCGCATCGCGCGCGGCGTGATCGGAAGTGTATCGTCGGTCAATGCTGACATATCAAGCCGCCCGTCCCGTCAGTCCCGTTGGCTTCACCAGCAACACCACCACCATCAGGACAAACACCACGGTGTTGGAGGCCTCGGGATAAAAATACTTGGTCAGTCCCTCGATCACGCCGAGCGCGAAGCCGGTGATGATCGAGCCCATGATCGAGCCCATGCCGCCGATCACGACCACCGCGAACACCACGATGATGAGATCGGCGCCCATCAGCGGGCGGACCTGGTTGATCGGCGCCGACAGCACGCCGGCGAGCGCGGCGAGACCGACGCCGAGCCCGTAGGTCAGCGTGATCATGCGCGGCACGTTGATGCCGAATGCGCGCACCAGCGTCGGGTTCTCGGTGGCGGCGCGCAGGTAGGCGCCGAGCTGCGTCTTCTCGATCAGGAACCAGGTGGCAAGGCACACCACGAGGGAGAAGATGACGACCCAGCCGCGATAGATCGGCAGGAACATGAAGCCGAGATTGACGCCGCCCTTGAGCTGATCCGGGATCGAGTAAGGCAGGCCCGAGGAGCCGAAATAGTTCTGGAACACGCCCTGCACGATCAGCGCGATGCCGAACGTCAGCAGCAGTCCGTAGAGATGGTCGAGGCCGGTCAGCCATTGCAGCATGGTCCGCTCGAGGATCATGCCGAAGATGCCGACCACGACGGGTGCGATGATCAGCGCCCACCAGTAATTGATGCCGCCCAGGTTGAGCAGGAAATACGCCACGAAGGCGCCCATCATGTAGAGCGCGCCATGCGCGAAATTGATGATGTTGAGCATGCCGAAGATGACGGCGAGCCCCAGACTGAGCAGCGCGTAGAACGAGCCGTTGATCAGTCCCACCAGAAGCTGTGCGTAGAGAGCCTGCATCGAATGAGCTTTCGCTAGATAGATGAAGCCCGCCGGCCACGCGCATGGCCGGCGGGCATGATCGTCACTTCTTCAGAAGCGGGCAGGTGCTCTTGTCGAGCGGCGTGAAGGCCTGGTTGCCCGGCACGGTGCCGACCAGCTTGTAGAAGTCCCACGGTCCCTTGGACTCCGAGGGCTTCTTCACTTCGAACAGATAGGCGTCGTGGGTGACGCGGCCGTTGGCCTCGACCTCGCCCTTGCCGAACAGCGGATCGTCGGTCGGGATCGTCTTCATCTTCGCGATCACCTTGGCGCCATCATGCGGATTGCCGCCGAGCGCTTCCAGCGCCTTGAAGTAATGGATGAGGCCCGCATAGACGCCGGCCTGCACCATGGTCGGGGGCGCGCTGTTCTTCATCCGCTCCGAGAAGCGCTTGGAGAAGGCGCGGGTCTTGTCGTTGAGGTCCCAGTAGAACGTCTCGGTGAAGTTGAGGCCCTGCGCGGTCTCGAGCCCGATCGCCTTGACGTCGGTGAGGAACAGCAGCAGCGCCGCGAGCTTCTGGCCGCCCTTGACGATGCCGAACTCGGCCGCCTGCTTGATCGAGTTGGTGGTGTCGCCGCCGGCATTGGCGAGGCCGATGATCTTGGCCTTGGAGGCCTGCGCCTGCAGCAGGAAGGAGGAGAAGTCAGCGGTGTTGAGCGGATGCTTGACGCCGCCGACCACCTTGCCGCCATTGGCGGTGACGACGGCCGTGGTGTCGCGCTCGAGCGCCGCGCCGAACGCGTAATCCGCGGTGAGGAAGAACCAGGTGTCCCCGCCCGCCTTCACCAGCGCCTGGCCGGTGGCGTGGGCGAGCATGTAGGTGTCGTAGGTCCAGTGCACGGTATTCGGCGAGCACTGCGCGTTGGTGAGATCCGAAGTGGCGGCGCCCGAATTGATGTAGACGCCGTTCTTTTCCTTCACGACGTTGTTGACCGCGAGCGCGACGCCGGAATTCGGCACGTCGACGATGGTGTCGACCTTGTCGACGTCGAACCACTGGCGGGCGATGGTGGTGCCGATATCGGGCTTGTTCTGGTGATCGCCGGAGATCAGGTCGATGGTCCAGCCCTTGGCCTTGAGGCCGGAGTCCTCGATCGCCATCTGCGCCGCCAGCGTCGAGCCGGGGCCGGCGAGATCGGCGTAGAGGCCGGACTGATCCGACAGCGCGCCGATCTTGACCGTCTTGTCGAGCTTTTCCTGGGCGGAGGCGACGCTTGCAGCCGAGAGCACCATCGCGGTGCCGAGCAGGAGCGCCGAAATCTTGTTCTTCATGTCGTATTCCCTCGTCTTAAATTTTCTGGTTCTGGCGATATCAGACGCCGAGATAGGTATGGAGCTTGTCCATGTTGGCCGACAGCTCGGAATTGGCGAAGCCGTCGATCACCTTGCCGTGCTCGACAATGTAGTAGCGGTCCGCAACGGTCGAGGCGAAACGGAAATTCTGTTCGACCAACAGGATGGTGAATCCCTGCGACTTCAGGCGCGCAATGGTGTGCCCGATCTGCTGGATGATGACCGGCGCCAACCCTTCGGTCGGCTCGTCCAGCATCAGGAAGCGCGCGCCGGTCCGCAGGATGCGCGCGATCGCCAGCATCTGCTGCTCGCCGCCCGAGAGCTTGGTGCCCTGGCTGGTGAGGCGCTCCTTCAGGTTGGGAAACAGCGTGAAGATCTGGTCGAGCGGCAGGCCGCCCGGGCGCACCACCGGCGGCAGCAGCAGGTTCTCGCGCACGTCGAGGCTGGCGAAAATGCCGCGCTCTTCGGGACAGAATGCGATGCCGAGCCGCGCGATCCTGTCCGAGGTGGCGCGGATGATTTCCTGATTGTCGAAGCGGATCGAGCCGGAGCGCTTGCCGATGACGCCCATCACCGACTTCAACGTGGTGGTCTTGCCGGCGCCGTTGCGGCCGAGCAGCGTCACCACCTCGCCGGCCTTCACGTTGAAATTGATGCCGTGAAGGATGTGGGATTCGCCGTACCAGGCCTGCAGATCCTTGACCGTCAGCACGTCGGCGCCGGCCGCAGCCACGGGCTTCTCCGCCAGTTTTGCCTCAGCCATGACCCGCTCCCAGATAGGCTTCCTTCACGCGCTCGTCCTTGGAGAGGTCGGCGTAGTTGCCCTCCGCCAGCACCTGCCCGCGCGTCAGCACGGTGATGATGTCGGAGAGGTTGGCCACCACCGAGAGGTTATGTTCGACCATCAGGATGGTGTATTTCGCGGAGATCCGCTTGATCAGCGCCGCGATCTTGTCGATGTCCTCGTGGCCCATGCCGGCCATCGGCTCGTCGAGCAGCATCATCTCGGGGTCGAGCGCGAGCGTCGTTGCAATTTCAAGTGCGCGCTTGCGGCCGTACGGCATCTCGACCGCCGGCGTGTTGGCGAATTCGCTCAAGCCGACGTCGTTCAGGAGCTCGTGGGCGCGCGGATTGAAGCGGTCGAGCACGCTTTTCGAACGCCAGAAATCGAACGACGAACCGTGTTGCCGCTGCAGCGCCACGCGAACGTTCTCGAGTGCCGTCAGATGCGGAAATACCGCTGAAATCTGAAACGAACGGACCAGCCCGAGGCGCGCCACGTCGGCCGGCGGCATCGCGGTGATGTCGTGGCCCTTGTAGCGAATCTGGCCTGCCGACGGCTTCAGGAATTTGGTCAGCAGATTGAAACAGGTCGTCTTGCCGGCGCCGTTCGGCCCGATCAACGCATGGATACTGCCCCGACGCACTTTCAACGCGACGTCGCGAACGGCGAAGAAACCCGCGAATTCCTTGGTCAATCCGCTGGTTTCGAGGATGAACTCATCGGCCAAATAGATTCCCCCATACGCCATCGCTGCGAAGCCCCTCGCCCGCGTGGCCAGCTTTTTTCGTGTCCGACAGGCGTCCGATCCGTCTTGGAAACCGTCCGGGGCCTGTCGCCTCCGGGCCGGAATATGCCGTCATCTGCGGCGGTTACGCAAGGTGGAAAGCTGTGCAGTGCGGCATCCGCGTGACCGGTTCCGGTTGATCCTTAGTCGAATGGCATTTCGGCGCGCTTTGCGCCTCGGGAAAGCGGTCGTTAACGGTGTTTTGCTCCGGACTCCCACTTTCATAGAATATTTCCGCGCCTCGGCGAAGCTCCGGCCATTGCATGATGAATGGCCAGAGCCTTGCATTTCGAGCGCGCCAGTTCTTCGGTCGTCAAGTCGATCCCGCAACGTGATGTCCTCGGCACGTGGCTGCGACTTTATGCCCGCGGCCAAACCATCCCGCACATCGATGAACTTGTCCTTGGCCGCATCCCGTTCGGGGATGTGCTTGAATTCGGCTAGCCGATGCAATTCAGAAGCGCCGATCCATCGGTGGTCAAGTCGATCACGCAGCGTGTGCTGCTGAACGCCTGGCTGCGCGCGCTGCGCATGCCGGACGCGCTTCCCCTGTTGTGCGACTTCCATACCGAGGGCAGCGCCGACGAGCGCGCCGACATGATGGGCTTTGACGTGGTCGGCAGTGGCGAGGCCGCGCGTTTCCTGATTACGCAGCAAGGCGCGAGGCTGACGACGGTCTATGGCAACGAGCACGTCGAACCGCGGCTGCGCACCAACCGCTATCTTGACGATGCGATCGGACCCGAGCGCTACGCGGGGGTCGTCCTGTCCTATCGTGCCTGCCTGGCGCGCAAGCGCCCGACCTACACCGTTGCGACGGTCGCCGACGCCGAGGGCAAGGAGGTTTCCTATGAACGGCTGCTCTTGCCGTTCGGACGTGGCGATGCCGTCGAGCACATCATCGGCTCGTACAAGGCGATCAGCATCGAGGGCGGCTTCCGGCTGCACAATCTGATGGGCGTGAAAGCGAAGGCCGTCCCGATCGTCACCGTGCGCGCGGTGATCGACCGCAGGTTCGTGCCCGCAGATCGTCCGACGAGCCAGGATTCGGTCGAGTTGATCTAGACGCGTCGCTTCACGCGAAGCGCTAACCTCATCGCTGGAAGCGCCTCAACCCTTCTTGCGTGCCTTCGCCGGCACTTCCTTGGCATAAATGTCCGGCTTGAAGCCGACGACGCGCTTACCCCCGAGATCGAGCACCGGACGCTTGATCATCGAGGGCTGCTCGGCCATCAGCGCCAGCGCCTTGCGCTCGTTCAATTCTTCCTTGTCGGCTTCGGGCAGCTTCTTGAAGGTCGTGCCGGCGCGGTTGAGCAGCATTTCCCAGCCGACCTCGTCGCTCCATTGCTTGAGTTTGTCCTTGGCGATCCCGGCGGTCTTGTAGTCATGGAAGTCGTAGGCGACGCCGTGATCGTCGAGCCAGGCCCGCGCCTTCTTCATGGTGTCGCAGTTCTTGATGCCGTAGATGGTGATGGTCAAAGCCGTTCCCCGCATGCGATTGCGGCGGGGAAACTATCCTCACTGCAACGGCAACGCTAGATCAGACCGCGCCGCGAGGACGTGAAGAAGGCGTAGTGCCATGCTCGGTGTCGTCCCCCGGCTCGACCGGGGGACCCAGTACGCCGCGGCATCTCCGTGATCGGTGCATGGCGCTCGCCAGAAACACCGCCGTCGTCCTGGCGAAAGCCAGGACCCATAACCACCGCAGTTGATTGTGAATGGGATCGCGGCCCAGCGTCGCGCAATGACTGAGATTTGGGATAATGGGTCCTGGCTTTCGCCAGGACGACGATGAGGGCGGTTGATCGCACTCAGTGCGCGTAGTGTGTAAAGACGAAATCGTGATCGCTGGCATGGGCCTCGTGGCAGGCGAAACACGTCTCGTGCTGGGCGGCATCGACCGGCTTGCCGTCGATGAAGCGGCCAAAGCCCCAGCCGCCGGTCGCGGCATATTTGGCGGAGTCCTTGACCATCACCTGGACCGTGGTCGCCGGCCCCGTGACGAAGGCGCCGTCGAGGCCTGCAACCGGCTTGCGCTTCCAGGCGAGTTTGACCAGCACGGTGCCGTCGGGGAAACGCGCGGCGCCGTCCTGATAGGCCTTCACGGCGGTCGCGTTGCCGAGCACGCTGCGAAGCTCATTCAGCCCGGTCTCCTCGCCGACCGCGATCAGCTTCCAGTCGCGATAGCCGTCGGGAATTTTCACGCCGAAGATCGGCGATGCCAACTCCGCGTCATCGGCATGCCCGACGGCAAACGGCAATGCCGCGCTGATGCAGGCTGCCGCGATCGCGGCAGCTGCCCATTTCACAACCTGTCTCATGATCCCCGATCCGCTCCGTCTCAGATATTGCTGACGTCGATGATGGCCTGGACGAAGGCCTGCGGCGCTTCCTGCGGCAGATTGTGGCCGATGCCGCCGGTCAGGAGCCGATGCTCATAGTGGCCGGAGAATTTCTTGGCATAGGCGGCAGGCTCCGGATGCGGCGCGCCGTTGGCATCGCCCTCCATCGTAATGGTCGGGATCGCGATGACAGGCGCCTGGGCGAGCGTCTTCTCGAACGCGTCGTACTTCGCCTCGCCCTCGGCGAGACCAAGCCGCCAGCGGTAATTGTGGATCACGATATCGACGTGATCAGGATTCTCGAAGGCCGCCGCGCTGCGGTCATAGGTGGCATCGTCGAACTTCCACTGCGGCGACGCGAGCTGCCAGATCAGCTTGTTGAAATCGTGCCGGTTCTTGGCATAGCCCTCACGGCCGCGCTCGGTCGCGAAATAGAACTGGTACCACCACTGCAGCTCTGCCTTCGGCGGCAGCGGCATCTTGCCGGCCGCCTGGCTGCCGATCAGATAGCCGCTCACCGACACCATCGCCTTGCAGCGCTCGGGCCAGAGCGCCGCCATGATATTGGCGGTGCGCGCGCCCCAATCATAGCCGCCGAGCACAGCCTTCTCGATCTTCAACGCGTCCATCAGCGCGATGATGTCGGCTGAGACCGCGACCGGCTGGCCGCTGCGCATGGTGTCGCCGGAGAGGAAGCGCGTCGTGCCATAGCCGCGCAGATGCGGCACGATCACGCGGTAGCCGGCCTCGGCCAGCGCCGGCGCGACGTCGGCATAGCTGTGGATGTCGTAGGGCCAGCCGTGCAGCAGGATCACCGCGGGACCGGACGCAGGGCCCATCTCGACATAACCGGTATCAAGCACGCCGGCATTGATCTGCTTGACGGGACCGATCGAGGTGTGGGCGCCGGCCTTGATCGCAGGCAGCGCCGGCTTGGACTGCGCGCTGGCCGAACCGATGAAGCCGAGCCTGGAGGCGGCAAGGATCCCGCCGGCGATGCCAAGGAAGCGGCGGCGTTGCTGATTGATGGACTGCGACATGGCGATCTCCTGCATCTGTTGTCGGGATGGAATATTGCAGAGACCGCCCCCGTCCGCTTTCAGAGGACGTGGATTTGTCCTTCAGACCGTCGTGATTTTGGCTCCGGGCGGCCTGTGCTAGGTTCCGCCACCGATTCAGCCGCCGGCCGCCGGACCATCGAATTTGACTTACCATTTCAACGACTTGACCCTCGACACCGAGCGCCGTGAGCTGCGCCGTGGCGATGCTCTGGTGGCCGTCGAGCCGCAGGTCTTCGACCTCATCGAGTTCCTGATCCGCGCCCGCGATCGGGTGGTCAGCCGCGACGAGGTGCTGGCCGCGGTCTGGCACGGCCGGATCGTCTCGGAAGCGACGCTGGGCAGCCGGATCAACGCCGCGCGAACGGCGATCGGCGACAATGGCGAGGAGCAGCGGCTGATCCGCACCCTGCCCCGCAAGGGCCTCCGCTTTGTCGGCGATGTCAGGGAGGACGCCGCGCACGATCGTCCGGCTGAAGACAATGCCAGCCCGCCGCGGCCGAGCGAGGGCCCATCGATCGCGGTGCTGCCCTTCACCAATATGAGCGGCGATCCCGAACAGGATTATTTCGCCGACGGGATCGCCGAGGACATCACCACGGCGCTGGCGCGTTGCAGCCGCCTCACCGTGATCGCGCGCAACTCCGCCTTCACCTACAAAGGCAAGGCGGTCGACATCCGCCAGGTCGGCCGCGATCTCGGCGTCGGCTATGTGCTCGAAGGCAGCGTCCGCCGCGGCGGCGATCGGCTGCGCATCACCGGACAGCTCATCGACGCCGTCTCCGGCGCGCATCTGTGGGCCGACCGGTTCGATGGCGCCGCCACCGACGTGTTCGACCTGCAGGACCGCATCACCGAGAACGTGGTCGGCGCGATCGAGCCGACCCTGCTCGTCGCGGAAGCCGAGCGGGTGCGGGCAGCGCCGCCCGACAGGCTCGACGCCTACGATCTGCTGCTGCGCGCCTATAGCCTGCGATACGAGTTCACGCCCGAGAGCATGGCAGCGGCACTCGATTGCCTCGATCAGGCGCTGGCGCTCGACCCCACCTACGCGCCCGCGCTGGCGGCCTCGGCCTATTGTCATGCGATGCGCCATGTCCAGGGCTGGCTGAAGCCGAACGACGCCTATCGCGAACGCGCGGTCGCGCAGGCCTGGCGCGCGGTCGAGCTCGCGCCTGGTGACCCGCAGGTGCTGTGGATGGCGGCATTCGCGATCTGGAACATGGCCGACGAGATCGAGCCCGCGCGCGACCTGTTCGAGCGCTCGCTGGCGATCAATCCGAACTCGGCGATGGCGCTCGTGCTCGGCGGCTGGATCGAGGCGATGCGCGGCAATCAGAAAGCCGGCCGCGCCATGATCGAGCGCGCGCAACGGCTGAACCCGCGCGACCCGCGCGGCTGGTTCGCCGCCGCGGCGCTGGCGATCTGCGCAGTGCTCGACCAGAATTTTGCCGAGGCGGTGATGTGGGCCGACAAGGCGCTGGCGCAGAACCGCCGCTTCGCGGTGGCGCTGCGCGTCCTGATCGTGGCGCTGGTCAAGACCGGCGACAACGCGCGCGCGGCCCAGATCGCGCGCGAGCTGCTCAAGATCGACCCGGAGTTCACGATCTCCGGCTTCCTGTCGCGGATCCCGTTTCCCGTGGAATCGATGTCCGCGACCTACCGCGAGACGCTGAAGGCGGCCGGCGTCCCCGACTGACGCCGCTCGGAGGACGCGACGACCATTCACCCGTGGTACGCCGCGGCTTGCTTGGCAACATCGGCGTGATGGCAGTCCATTCCTCTTCGGAGAGTTCGTAGCGCTCGCGCGCGCGACCAGAACAATTCAGTCTTCCGAGCGCAGAGCCGCTTCGATGCGCTGGATCAGCCGCTCCCGCAGCGAAGGCGCCGCGTTGCCGAGAACGGCGAAGGTGCGGACGATGGGCAAATACGGCTCCATTGCCGCCGTTAGCTCCGCGAGAGACATGCCGGCCAGCCGAGCATATTCGGATTGCGCCGCCGCATTGGTCGCGCGCGGCCGCTCCGGATTGTCCGCGACTTCCGGTCCGAGCTCGGACAGGATCACGCGCAAGAACCCAAGCTCGAGGACAGCGGGCCCGCACATCGCGCTGACCCAGTCGACCAGCTTTGGGCCTTCCGCCGTCATGATCACGTTACCGGGGCTCAGGTCGGTATGGCAAAGCCCGTCGCCCGGCGGCAAGTGATCGATCAGCGCGAGGATTTCAGTGGCGATGTGCTTCGGGAGCTTGCCGTCGTCGCGCCCCAACTGAGCCTCCATATACTCGCGCATGGAGAGGACCTCCGGCGGCAGGGGCGTCTTGTGAATGGACATGGCAAGAGCCGCGATGATCGCGCCGGCCTGTTCGAACGTCACCGCGCCGGTTCGCGTTAGCTGCAGCAGGGTCGGTCCGTCGAGGCGCTGCAGCACAATGCCGAACCGCCCGTCCAGGGTCACCTCGCCGAACACCTCCGGCACCGGCGCGCCGACGGCGTGGACGGCGCGGATCATGCGCACCTCGAACCAGGGCATCCGCCGCGGCAAGCCGGGCTTGAACAGTTTGACGACTTGCCCCGGCGCCCAGGCGTAGGCTTCGGAATAGGCGCCTTCACCGATCTTTTCCCCCAGCGATCCCTGCATCTTTAGCCCCCGTGTTGCTGTGACCCTCACCCTATGGGCACTCGTCATAGGCGGTGCGAAGCGACGCCGTTCTTCGAACGGCTATGGCCGGGCATGCCGCCTTCGCTGAAGCTTCGGCGGCCGAGCGCGTATGTTGGCCCGGCGTGGCCTTGGCGTAGACGTGATGACCGAGACTAATCACCCCGCCGAGCGCAGGGCCGCCTCGACGCGCTGGATCAGCCGCTCCCGCATGTCAGGCATGGCTCCGCCGAGCAGGAGGAAGACGCGGACGATCGGCAAATAGGGCTGCATCGCCGCCGTTAGCGCCGCAGGAGCTATCCCGGCCAGCCGCGCATACTCCGCCTGCAGAACCGAATTGACCGTGGCCCGCTCCGGATCGTCGGCGTGTTCCGGGTCAAGCTCGGCAATCAGGACATGGCACTGTGCAAGCTCGTAGGCGGCGGGCGCACGAGTCGCGCCGAGCCAGTCGATCAGTCTCGGACCCTGCGCCGTCATGATCACGTTGCCGGGGTGAAGATCGGAATGGCACAGCACGTCATCGGGCGCGAGGTGCGCGATCAGCGCGAGGACGCCGGTGGTGATGCGCTCCGGAAGCACGCTGCCGCCGAACCGCAATCTGGCGTCCATCGCCTCGCGCAGCGAGAGTGCGTCCGGCGGCGGTCGCGTCTTGTGAACGGCAAGGCAGAGCGTCGCAAGGATTGCGCCCGCTTGTTCACGCGTGATGGCGCCGGTGCGCGTAGCCTGCGTCAGGGTCGGCCCATCGAACCGCGGCATCACGATGCCAAAGCGGCCGTCCAGGGTGACTTCGCCGAGCACCTCCGGCGCTGGGCCGCCGGCGGCGAAGACCGCGCGGGTCATTTGCGTCTCGTGCTGGACGACCCACTGCGGGATACCTGGCTTGGACAACTTGACGACCTGACCGGGCGCCCAGGCGTGGACATCAGCGAAGACGCCTTGGCCGATCTTCTCTCCCAGCGATCCCCGCATGCCCGTTCTCCGCCGTGCAGAGGAAACACCGGCGACGAGCAAAAAGGAACCCCTCCCGTCGCGGGGCCGCCGGACACGGTGATCGCGTCTCAACCTGCAGAGACCTCGTGCACTCCGCTAAATGGTGCCAAGTCCGGTTGCGGCCCTTCGGCGATCTCGGGAGATGTCCGCTTTTCCGCCGCTGTTGGGGGCAAGCGGACATCAGGCGCCAGCAAGTAGCCCGCATGAGCGAAGCGATATGCGGGATGATCTTGCGGCCTGCGTGTCGGCCCCGGATGTCGCTTCGCTCATCCGGGCTACGCTTGCTCATTTTGAGTTTGGTCGAGTTGATCCTTAGCAGACATTCCCCAGGCAGGTCCCCTTGCATTTAGCCTGATCGTCGGTTGCGTTCACGTTGCCGGGCTTCAATAAGCGTCTCTGTCATGCCTGCCGGCACTACAAATGTGTTGATGGAGAAGCCGCCGCAGCAATTGATCGTCTGACCGGTGATGAAAGAGGCGGCAGGCGATGCCAGGAAGATCGCGAGGTCCGCCATTTCACTAGCCAAGCCGAGACGCCCCATTGGGGTCGCTCGTTCGAAGGTGGTGAGGATTTCAGGACGCACCATTTTTCTGAACAGTGGCGAATCAATCGTGCCTGGGATGAGAACGTTCACCCTAATATTGTCCACTGCCCATTCCAACGCCAGTTGACGGCTCATGGCGATAAGGGCGCCTTTGGTAGTGCTATAAGCCGACTTTCGGGCGTAGCCCACAATGCCAGCCAACGATCCGACGAAAACGATTGCTGGTGCGGGACTCTTCCGAAAATGCGGTAAGCAGGCTCGAGCGAGTAGTAACGGCCCGTGGACATTGGTCCGGAACGCTGTCTCCCAGTCGCGCATGTCCACATTCTCGAGCATACAGTTGGCGCTCCATGTCGCTGAGTTGATCAGCACGTCGAGTCGACCATAGGTAGCCATTGCTTTTTGCACTGCTGTATCGATATCCGCTCGCTTGGACACGTCCAAACGTTGCGCGACAGCCTTGCCTCCGCTTTCGCGGATTTCCGACGCGACCCGCTCCGCGTTCTCCAGGTTGAGATCGGCCACGATCACCAGCCCATCGTTGGCTGCGAAGGTCCGCGCGCATGCTGCACCCATGCCGCTCCCGCCGCCGACAATCAATGCAGCGAGCCCTTCAATCTGTGATCGCTTCATCCAGTCTCGCGGCCGCTGGTCTGTTTCAACGGCAGCCCTTGGTGTCAGTTCGCTCATCCCTCACTCCCCTTCACGAATTTCGGCGATCAACTCGCCGACGCAAAACCGTTGCTGGAGCGGAATTTTCGATTTTTCAATCTAACGACCCAACGGGCACTCCGTGTAAAATGCCTTAAGATCAGCATAGCCGTTGATATGATCCTCAGTGCGTGGTGAAGCCTCCATCGACCGGCAGCCCTACGCCGATGACGAAACTCGCGGCCGGACTACATAGCCACAACACGGCTGCCGCAACCTCCTCGGCCCGGCCAAGGCGGCCGATTGGCTGCAGCTTCATGATTTCGGCCATCGCGTCGGCCTGGCCTTTGAGCATGTCGGCGACCATCGGCGTATCGATAACGCCGGGGCAGACCGCATTGATGCGGATGCCGCGCGGGGCATATTCGACACCCGCGCTCTTGGTCATTCCAAGCACGGCGTGTTTGGTGCCGTGATAAGCTGCGCGTTGCGGGAGGCCGACGAGGCCGCCCAAAGAAGAGCAATTGACGATCGCGCCGCTCCCTTGATCGCGCATCACGCGCAACTGATGCTTCATGCAGGCCCAGACCCCCCGCTGGTTTACCGCGGTGACGCGCTCGAAATGCTCGATCGGCTCCTCGGCGGCGTCCGATGGCGGCACCTGGATGCCGGCGTTGTTGAATGCCATGTCGAGCCGTCCGTACTCCGCGACCGCGCGGTCGACCATCGCCGCCACCTGCGCCTCGTCGGCGACGTCGCAGGCCAAGCCAATTGCGGTGCCGCCCTCTCGGACGATCCGCTCCGCCTCCTTCGCGGCGAGATCGCCGTCCAGGTCGGCCAGAACGACGGAGGCGCCGTTCTCGGTGAACATCCGCGCCGTTGCCAGTCCCATGCCCTTGGCGGCACCGGTGACCAGGGCCACCTGTCCTTTGAAGTCATAGACGGGGTTCATTTAACTCCTCACTTCGTGTTGCAGGATCAAATCGATCCGTTCGGTGGTCACTTCGCGGGTCCCGGGATTCGTTTCGGCGCATTTGAGATCAAGGCTCCTGCTCGACTGTTCCGCTGTGAAAGAGTGCAGGTTCAGCGCCTCTGCGCCGCGATTGTTCGTCGGCCGGACACCGAACGCGCCGCGACCCGCTCTCGTTACGAGTGCCATGGAAGGCATTCCTTGCCGCCACGGGTACCACCGACCAGGCTGAACCTAGGTGTTTCGCGCGCTAAAGATTAGGTGATAGAAACTGATTGTAATCATTAGTGGAGCTTATGAATGGACCGCGAGAACGCAGGCGACCTCCTCGCATTTCTGGCGGTCGCGAGGGAACGCAGCTTCACAGGCGCGGGAGCCAAGCTCGGCATTTCGCAATCCGGTCTCAGCCAGACCGTCCGCGGCCTGGAGGAGCGGCTCGGGGTGAGGCTGCTCAACCGCACCACGCGAAGCGTTGCGCCGACCCCGGCGGGAGAGCGCCTGCTCCGAAGCATCGGGCCGAAATTTGAGGAAATGGACGCCGAGCTGTCGGCCCTTGGCGAGCTGCGGGAGAAGCCGGCCGGCAACATCCGGATCACCGCGACCGAACACGCCGCCGAAGCGATCCTGCTGCCCGCCCTGGCGAAGATCCTGCCGAATTACCCGGACATCACCGTGGAAGTCATTGTCGACTATGGCCTAGCGAACATCGTCGCGCAGCGATACGACGCCGGCATCCGGCCCGGCGAACTCGTCGCGAAAGACATGATTGCCGTTCGAGTCGGACCGGATTTGCGGTCCGCGGTCGTCGGCGCTCCGTCATATTTTGCCAACCGAAAGAGGCCGCGCACGCCCCAGGACCTGACCAGCCACAACTGCCTGAACCTGCGCCTGCCGACCCATGGCGGGCTCTACGCTTGGGAATTCGAGAAGGACGGGCGTGCGCTCAACGTGCGGGTCGACGGCCAGCTCGTCTTCAATGGCGCAGGACCGCTCTTGCAAGCGGCGTTGAACGGCTTTGGCCTCGCATACCTGATGGAGCGTAACGTGCAGCCCTACATCTCCGACGGACGACTGGTTCGGGTGCTGTCGGATTGGTGTCCTCCATTTTCCGGATACCACCTGTACTACCCTAGCCGTCGTCAGCCTTCACCGGCATTCTCGCTGCTGGTTGAAGCTCTTCGGTATCGAGGGAAGTAGGCGGTACTTCTGCTTGTGGCCCTTCGGCGATCTCGGGAATTGTCCGCTTTTCCGCCGCTGTTACAGTCAAGCGGACATCAGGCGCCGGCCGCTTAATGAGTACTACCCCAGTCGCCTGGCCGCTCCGATGAAGCGAGCCCTACAATCCCGGTGACCTCGCCGCCCAAGCCTTGGTGGCCTTGCAGCTTTCCATCGCTCGGCCGTAGGCAAGGCGTGCCGTCGTGCGGGCGAGATAGTCCCGCTCGGTAGGACCGGGGACGTAGTTGCCGGTTCGCATGCCGAGCAGGAGGGCGTAGCTCACCGAGATATCGGCAGCCGTGAATCGGTCGCCGGCGAGATAGAGGCAATCCGCGAGACGGCGGATAACCAACCCCAGCCGGCTCTCGAAGGTCTCGATAGCCCAGCAAGTGACCCGGGCATCTCGCTCGGCTGCGGGCGCCAGTTGGCGACCGACAATGACGGCGTTCATCGGCCCGGCGAGCCCGGCCTCGCCCAAGTGGAGAAATTGCAGATAGGAAGCGAAGGCGGGATCGTCCGGGGCGACGGCAAGCGAACCTGAGCCGTGGCGGGCGAGCAGGTACTCAAGAATCGCGATCGATTCGACCATGATCGTCTCGCCGTCCTGCAATGCGGGAATGAAGCCGGCGGGGGTTTTAGCGGGGGAAACGCGAGCAACCCCCCCCGCGGCGAGCAGCTC
>NZ_JAQOSR010000260.1:0-8627 GCF_046718885.1 Bradyrhizobium sp. UFLA01-814
GCTCAAGCCGGCCGGCACGGAGAATGCGACCGGCGTCATCACCGCCGCGTTCCTGAAGGATGCGAGCGATCCGGCCTGGAGAACGGAGCAGGGCGGCTGGCACAGCTTCCTGGACAAGTATACCAAAGCCGGCGGCAAGGATGACGCGGCGGCAGTCTACGGCTATGCCGCCGCCGAAACGATGGTCGAGGTGCTCAGGCAATGCGGCAACGACCTGTCGCGTGAGAACGTCATGAAGCAGGCTGCGGCGCTCAGGGATTATCAGGCGTCCGCTCTGCTCCCCGGCATCAAGATCAACACAGCTCAGTTCCGACCGGTCGAGCAATTGCGGTTGCTTCAGTTCGACGGCCGCAGCTGGCAGCCGATCGGTGATGTGCTCGATACGGCGTTCGCCGGTTCGGGCGGGAAATAGCGGCGATCAGGAGAAGCCGTACAAGCCGCGCCCAATCGTTGCAGGCCCTCGCTCCTGCTGAAGCGCAAGGGCGAGTTGTGGTGCTACGTCGCTGGGACCGGCGGGCCGGTCTATTGCGGGAGGGCGCGCGCCGCTCGGCGCCGACGGGGCTTCGAAAGAGACGCGACTTCGAAAGTAATAACTTGTTGCGCGAATGGCACAGGAGCTCCCGGCCAAATCAGGTACATTGATACTGTATTGAAAAACTTTTCATCACCCGGAGCATTGCGTTGGCGTCAGACGCAGTCAGTCTGGCTGATACAACAAGCGTAGCGGACGCGGCAGCTGCTACAGCGCCTTTTCGCGTAAAGATCGTGACACGCGACGAAATCGCCGGTTGTCCCGCTTGGGAGGCCAGTTTCGCCGACCTGCGCAAGGATCACCGTTACTACGAGATCCTGGAGGATACGCTTCGCGAGCGTGTCGAATACCGGTACTTCGCGATCATCGACCGGGCGGGCTGTCTCCACGCCGTCCAGCCGTTTTTTCTTCTCGACCAGGACGTTCTCGAAGGACTCGGAGCGGAATGGCAGCCGTTGCTGGCGCGCATCCGACGCTTCGTTCCCGGGTTTCTCAGAATGCGCACCCTGATGGTCGGATGCTTCGCCGGGGAAGGGCATCTTGCGGGATCAAGCACGGTGCCGTCCGGCAAGATCGCGGAGCTTCTTTGCAGCGAAATCGTCACTCTCGCAAGATCGTGCCGGGCGCAGCTCATCGTCCTGAAGGAATTCCCCGCGCGCTATAGGCCGGTGCTGGATTGCTTCGTCCGGCGCGGTTTCGCCCGCGCGCCGAGCATGCCGATGACGGCGCTCAATATCGAGCACGACGACTTCGATGCCTACATGCAAAATGCGCTGCCGCGGTCGGCGCGCTGGCAGCTCCGCAAGAAATTCAAGGCAACCGACGGTGAAACCATCGCTCTTACCGTCACCGACGACGCAAGGGACGCCGTCGACGAGATCTATCCGCTCTACCTGCAGGTCTTCGATCGCTCGAAATTCCGTTTCGAGAAACTGACAGCCGACTATCTCCGCCGGCTCGGCAGCGACATGAAGGACAAGGTCCGCTTCTTCATCTGGCGCCGCGGTGGGAAGGTGATCGCCTTCAGCCTTTGCATGGTGGAAGGCGACAGTCTGTTCTGGGAGTATGTCGGCCTCGACTATGCTGTCGCGCTCGACCTCCATCTTTATTACTACACCATTCGCGACATGATGAATTGGGCGATCGCCAACGGTTACAGGTGGCTTCGAAGCACGGGGCTCAGCTACGAACCGAAATTCCGGATGCGGCATGACCTCGATCCGCTCGACCTCTATGTGCGGCTTCGCTCTCCGCTTCCGAACGCGATCTTCAGGCTCCTGTTGCCCTGGATCGTCCCGGCCCGCTATGACAAGACCCTGCGCAAGTTCGCGAACTATCGCGAAGTCTGGTAGCAACCGATAGGCGCGGCGCTATTCCAGGCCGATCGGGTGCGCCTTCTAAAGCCCCACCGCGGCAATCACGATCGGCATCGTGACCGCGGCCAAAATCGTCTGCAGCGTGATGATCTGGGCGAGCAGCGGCGCGTCGCCGCCCATCTGGCGCGCCAGCACATAGGCTGACGGGGAGGTCGGCACCGCGGCGCAGGCCGCGACGATGGCGAGGTTGGACCCGGTGACGCCGAACCACACCGCGAGCGCGACCGTAAGCACCGGCATCAGCACGAGTTTCAGCACCAGCGCGATGCTGGCGGCCAGGCTGGGCCGGAAGATGCCTTCCAGATGCAGCCCGGCCCCGGTGACGAGCAGGCCGATCGCCAGCGACGAGCCGCCGAGCGCGTCGGCGACGTCATGCCAGATCTGCGGCAGCGGGATGTGCGCGACATTGATGACGAGCCCGATGACGCAGGCCCAGATCAGCGGGTTCTTCACGACCGTCATCACGATGACGCCGGTCGACCGCTTTTCCGACGAGGCATATTTCGCCAGCACGGCGACGCTGAACACATTGACCAGCGGGATGATCGCGACCATCGCGACCGAGGCTAGTGCAAGGCCTGTGCTGCCATAGAGATTGCGCGACACCGATAGCGCGACATAGGTCTGCCAGCGGGTCGCGCCCTGGAAGATCGAGGTGAAGGCGGGGCCGTCAACGCCGGCGCGGGCCAGCGGGCCGCGCAGCGCGAGACAGAACAGCGACATCACCAGCGCCGCGAGCAGCAGCGCGCCGCCGACGCCCGCGACCGGCACCTTGGTCAGGTCGGCCTTCACCAGGGTCTGCACCAGGAGCACCGGGAACAGCACGTAATAGGTCAGCTGCTCCAGCCCGTGCCACTGCGTATCGAGCTGCATCAGCGTGCGCTTCAGGACGAAGCCGAGCACGATCAGGAGGAACACCGGCAGCAGCGCCGCGATCACCACGGCCATGGTCAGCGCTCTCCGCGCAGCTTCGCGAGCCGGTCCAGCGCACCCTGCAGGATGAAGATCGCGGCGTGCTCGTCGATCACCTCGGCGCGCCGGGCGCGGCTGACGTCCATTCCGATCAGCTCGCGCTCGACCGCCGCGGTCGAGAGCCGCTCGTCCCACAGCCCGATCGCAAGCGCGGTGAGGCCGGCGAGGTTGCGGGCAAAGGCCCGGGTCGATTGCGCGCGCGGGCCTTCGCTGCCGTCCATGTTGATCGGCAGGCCGAGCACGAAGCCGACGGCGTTGCGTTCGGCGGCGATCGCGAGCAGCCGCGCCGCGTCGGCCTTGAACTGCTTGCGCTGGATGGTTTCGACGCCGGTGGCGAGCCGCCGGTCCGGATCGGAGGCGGCGACCCCGATGGTCTTGGTGCCGAGGTCGAGGCCGACAAGCGCGCCGCGCTCGGGCCAGTGCGGCGCAGCTTCGACCAGGGGAAGGATGGGGGCGGGCATGCCCTTGCGATTAGCACGCAGCCGCGCGCCGAGGCAAAGCCCGGCTGCGGGCAGGCGTCCATGCGAAAACGCCGGTCAGGCGGCGATCACCCGCTCGTCGCCACCGAGGCACGCGGCCAGCCCCTGCAACGCGCTGTACTGATGCGCGGTGCGGCGCTGGATGAACAGCGTCTCGACATGCGCATGCTGCGGATTGAGCTTGTGGATGTTGATGTCGCGCTGGACATGGTCGCGCTCGACGACGGCGCGCGGCAGCAGGGTGACGCCCATGTCGGCGGCGACGCAGCCGACCATGCCGTCGAGCGTGCCGAACTCGAAGCGGGCGGCCGACGGCCAGCCGAACTCGGTGAACACCTGTTCGAGACGCTGCCGGTAGGTGCAGCCGGTGCGGAACACCAGCGCGGTCGGGCCCGACTCCGGCGTGCCGGCGCGCAAGGCGGCCAGCGATTTCCAGCGCTGCGCGGTGACCAGCACCAGTTCCTCGGTGAAGGCGGATGTTGCTGACAGTTCGGCATGCTCGATCGGACCGGCGACAAAGGCGCCATCGAGCGAGCCGTCGAGCACGGCGGCCACGAGGTCCGCGGTCGGCGCGGTGCGCAACGTCAGGCGCACCGCCGGATAACGGCGATGAAACTCGGCGAGCAGCGCCGGCAGCCGCACTGCGGCGGTGGTTTCCATCGAGCCGATCGACAGCGGACCCTTCGGCTCGCCATCGTCGCGCGCAGCGAGCACGGCTTCGCGCGACAGCGCCGCCATGCGCTGCGCATAGGGCAACAGGCGGCGGCCGGCGCCGGTCAGCGACATGCCGCGGCTGTGGCGCTCGAACAGCGCGGTGCCGATCTCGGCCTCCAGCGCCTTGATGCGCTGGGTGACGTTCGACTGCACGGTGTTCAGCTCGTCGGCGGCCCGGGTGATGCCGCCGAGCCGGGCGACGGTGGAAAAGGTGAGCAGGTCGGTCAATTCCATCTGGGACCACCGTTCTGATTTAGAGATGGTAGCGTTCTCTAGTATTCATTATCCGAGAATGTTAGGCCCGCTTAGGCTGCAAGTCCAGAACAGCAAGTCCAGAACAGGGAGCAAGCGCATGCCGATCAGCACCGAATTGACGGCTCGTCTGGGCGTCGAGCATCCGATCCTGCTTGCGCCGATGGACACGATTGCCGGCAGCGGGCTGGTCAAGGCGGTGAGCAATGCCGGTGGCTTCGGCATTCTGGGCGGCGGCTACGGCGACAAGACGCGGCTGCAGACCGAGACCGCGAAGCTGAAGGGTTTTGCAAAGCCGTTCGGCATCGGCTTCATCACCTGGAGCCTCGCAAAGCAGCCCGAGCTGATCGACATCGCGCTGGATGCGCGGCCGCGCGCAGTGATGCTGTCATTCGGCGATCCCGCGCCGTTCGCGCCGAAGATCAAGGCCGCAAGCGCGCTTCTGATCTGCCAGGTGCAGAGCGAGGAGATGGCGCGGCAGGCGCTCGATTGCGGCGCCGACATCCTGATCGCGCAGGGCACCGAGGCGGGCGGTCACGGCGCATCGCGCACCACGCTCGACATCGTGCCGGCGATTATTGATTTCGCGGCAGGGCGCGTGCCTGTGGTGGCGGCCGGCGGCATCGCGGACGGGCGTGGCCTCGCGGCGATGATGATGCTCGGCGCATCCGGCGTGCTGATGGGAACGCGCTTCTACGCCAGCGTTGAGGCCGACGCGGCCGAGCAGGCGAAGCAGCTGATCTGTGCGGCAAAGAGCGGCGAGACGGTGCGCGGCGTGGTGTTCGACTGGTCGCGCAAGCTGATGTGGCCGGCGCCATTCACCGCGCGTTCGCTTGCCAACGATCATCTGCGGCGCTGGAGCGGCCGCGAGATCGAGCTGATGCAGCGCGCTGACGAGGTCGCGGTGGAGTATGCCGCCGCGAAGGCCGCGGCCAATTTCGATGTCGCCGCGGTGTTCGCCGGCGAGTCCGTCGGCCTGATCCATGATATCGTTCCGGCGGCCGAGATCGTCGGCCGCATCGTCGCCGAGGCCGAGCAGTCGCTGCAGGGCCGGCGCAACTCTCTTTCCTCTTTGACCTGAACAAGTGCGAGACACACCATGTGGCCGGACCGTCGATTGATCGATCGCTTCAAGACCGAATTCCCGATCGTGCTGGCGCCGATGGCCGGCGTGATGGATGCGGAGCTGGTGATTGCGGTGGCGCAGGGCGGCGGGCTCGGCTCGCTGCCATGTGCGATGCTGTCGGCCGAGAAGGCGCGCGAGCAGGTCAACATCATCCGTCAGCGCGTATCAGCGCCGGTCAACCTCAACTTCTTCTGCCACAAGGCGGTCGACGCCGATCCGGCGCGCGAGGCGAACTGGCGGCTACGGCTGGCGCCGTATTATCGCGAGCACGGCCTCGATCCGAATGCGCCGATCAACGCGGCGAACCGCGCGCCGTTCGATGCGGCGTTCTGCGCCGTGGTCGAGGAGTTGAAGCCCGAGGTCGTCAGCTTCCATTTCGGCCTGCCTGAGGCAAACCTGCTGCAGCGGGTGAAGGCCACCGGCGCCACCGTGATGTCGTCGGCAACGACGGTGAAGGAGGCGATCTGGCTCGAGGAGAACGGTGCCGACGTTATCATCGCGCAGGGCGCCGATGCCGGCGGCCATCGCGGTATGTTCCTGACCGACAACATCGCCGAGCAGCCCGGGACGTTCTCGCTGCTGCCCCAGGTGGTGGATGCGGTGAAGGTGCCGGTGGTCGCCGCCGGCGGCATCGCCGACGGGCGCGGGATCGCAGCGGCGTTCGCGCTCGGCGCCTCCGGCGTGCAGGTCGGTTCGGCCTATCTGCGCTGCCCGGAGTCCAAGGTGACGGCGCAGGCCCGCGTCGCGCTGGCGCAGGCGAGCGACGAATCCACCGTCATCACCAATGTGATGACCGGGCGCCCGGCGCGCGGCGTCGCCAACCGTGTGATGCGCGAGGTCGGGCCGATCTCGCCGGACGCGCCGGCGTTCCCGCACGCAGCGACCGCCCTCGGACCGTTGAAGGCGGCTGCCGAAAAGCAAGGCAAGGTCGATTTCACCAATCTGTGGGCCGGGCAGGCGGTGCGGATGGGCAAGGAAATGCCGGCGGCCGAGTTGACCCGCGCGCTGGCCGGCGCCGCGCTGGCGCGGATGGCGGCTCTGTCTCAGGCCTGACGCGCGGCCTCGTTCAGACCAGGCAGGCCAGGTAGAGGATCGCGACCCCCAGCGCCGTGCCGATTGACCAGAGGGCGGGGTCCCAGCCCTCCGGGCGGGGGCTGCCGTTGAGCATTGACATGACGCGCTCCGAACTTTTTGTTTGGGTGGAGTAGGCGCCGTAAATGTTTCGGGACGACTTCGCGGCGGCCGCGAAGTGGTTTCATCGTGCGTTTCGCAGCCGGAATGCGTGGCAGGATGTCTTGCCGAGTCGCCGGATGGGCTCCAAGGCCCCGTCGGGCGGGCAAATTCGCGCGGTTGCGGCGCAAAACCGGCCTCTGCTATACGGCAGGCTGACCTTTCAGCCCCGAGGCCCTATATAATGTCCGTAGACGCCACGACCGTCCGCCGCATCGCGCATCTGGCGCGGATCGCGGTCAGCGACGCCGAAGTTCCCCATCTCCAGGGCGAGCTGAACGCGATGTTGGCCTTTGTCGAGCAGCTGTCGGAAGTGAATATCGACGGCGTCGAGCCGATGACCTCGGTGACGCCGATGGAGATGAGGAAGCGCGCCGACGTGGTCAATGACGGCGAGATCGCCGACGTCATCGTCCGCAACGCGCCCGACACCGTGAACGACTTCTTCCTGGTGCCGAAGGTGGTCGAGTAACGCAAGCAAGGCGTTTTCGAGCGAAGTGGATACCGGTTCGCGTGAAGAAAACGCGTCAAACAAAAGCGACAAAACCCAATGTGTCTGCTGTGCGACGATGAGAAGGCCTACAAGGCCTATATGGACTTCCTCGATGCCATGGAACGCAAGGGGAAGGTCGCCGATCCCAACGCGGCGATGGACGCCGTGCTCGACCATCTTGAGGCGCTCGACGCCGCCCGCGCCAAGGAAAATGCCAAAGCCCGCCAAGACGACCCCGCCAACGACAAGACCCTGTCTCCGTTCTTCTGCAGCCCGATCAATAAATGACTGATTTGACATCGCTGACGATCGCCGAGGCCCGCGAGGGCCTGGCGAGCAAGTCTTTCACCGCTCGCGAACTGACCGATGCGCATCTCGCCGCCATCGAAGCCGCGCGCGTGCTCAATGCCTATGTGCTCGAAACGCCCGACCGCGCCCGCGAGATGGCCAGGGCCGCCGACGCGAAAATTGCAAAAGGTGAGGGCGGACCGCTCGCCGGCATCCCGCTCGGCATCAAGGACCTGTTCGCGACCCGCGACATCAGGACCACGGCGTGCTCGAAGATCCTCGGCAATTTCATTCCGCCCTACGAGTCGACGGTGACTTCGCAGCTCTGGCGCGACGGCGCTGTGCTGCTCGGCAAACTCAACAATGACGAGTTCGCGATGGGCTCGTCCAACGAGACCTCGTGCTTCGGCCCGGTCACCAACCCGTGGCGGCGTGAGGGCTCCAACACCACGCTGGTGCCGGGCGGCTCGTCCGGCGGCTCGGCTTCGGCGGTGGCGGCGGCTCTCTGCATGGGCGCGACCGCGACCGACACCGGCGGCTCGATACGCCAGCCCGCCGCGTTCACCGCAACCGTCGGCATCAAGCCGACCTATGGCCGCTGCTCGCGCTGGGGCATCGTCGCCTTTGCGTCCTCGCTCGACCAGGCAGGCCCGATCGCGCGCTCGACGCGCGATGCCGCGATCCTGATGCGCTCGATGGCGGGGCACGATCCCAAGGACACCACGTCGGTCGACATCGCCGTGCCGGATTACGAGGCCGCGATCGGCAAGTCCGTGAAGGGCATGAAGATCGGCATCCCCAAGGAATATCGGCTCGACGGCATGCCGGCCGAGATCGAAAAGCTCTGGAGCGAGGGCGCGCAGTGGCTGAAGGCGGCCGGCGCCGAGCTCGTCGAGGTGTCGCTGCCGCACACCAAATATGCACTGCCGGCCTATTACATCGTGGCGCCGGCCGAGGCCTCGTCGAACCTCGCGCGCTATGACGGCGTGCGCTACGGGCTGCGCGAACCGGGCAGGAACATCATCGAGATGTACGAGAACACCCGCGCCGATGGTTTCGGCGACGAGGTGCGCCGCCGCGTGCTGATCGGCACCTATGTGCTGTCGGCCGGCTACTACGACGCCTATTATCTGCGTGCGCAAAAGGTCCGGACGCTGATCAAGAA
>NZ_JAQOSR010000261.1:0-8593 GCF_046718885.1 Bradyrhizobium sp. UFLA01-814
GCGTGCGGATCAAGGATTGAGAGTGCCGCTAACGCGGCTCCGTTTGCAAAATCCTGCGCATTCGACAAATTCTGTATAACGAAGTACAACTTCGCCCTGTCGGCAAAACGAGCAATGCAATAGAGCAGGCTACGAGGCTTGTTAGCTGGAACCTTCGCCATTAGCGCGCTCTCGACCTCACTCCAGATCTCGGGCGCCTTGGGCGATTCCAATCCATTGAGAAGATAAGCGAGCTCAGAAATGCGCTCGTTTTCCGAATCTGCGGCTAGGATGCGGTGACGAAGCCAATCCGGATATCGCTCCGCACCGGCGCGAAGCGCTTCGAAGCTCGCCTGATAGTCGTTGTGCCGCGAGGCGTCCATCTTGTCATCTAGTTCATCCACACGACGCTGGTGAACGGCCCAAAGACAATCGAGGAGTTCCGGATCGGGTACCGCGGTCAACGCTGCAATGGCAACGCTCTGTCGTTGCTTAATTGGCGTGTTCAACAGGAGCGCGATTTCCGCCGTCAGGTCGACGTTCTCTTGTAGGGCGAGATTTGCGAACGCCCTACCGATCAAACCGACATGATACCGCGCCTCCCCTTCCGACGTGAATTTATTCAATCGCTCCAGGAGGACTGGGACGGCCCGTTGACCAAGTGATGGCAGGTGATGGATGTAAAGGTCTTCGCCGTAATTGCCGAATGTTTGGCTATCCTCTAGCATCGTGACAATCCGACTAGGGACGTCAGACTTGTTGGCGTCGGCAGTCAGGAGCCAGAGTGTGTCCATCGGCACGTAGCCGAGACGCCTGCGAATCCGTCGATCGTCCGGGTCTTCTTGGCGCAGGAATGCGCCAAGCTCGTCAAGCGACAACTGATTGCGGTCAAGTCGATATACTAATGATTTCGCGACCGCCCAATTGAACAGGCGGTCATGGGCAAATACGATTTCACCATTTTCCGTGCTGCGTAGCCAACCGGCGGCGGCCAATCTGGCCAATGTATCGGCATTATCTAGCCCGATTTCCTGCCATTGCGTTCTGGGAAGCGGGTAAGGTCGCGCCTCGATCGCGCGGACGGCGAGCGCCATCACGATACCCTCATCGCCGGGGCGGCCTTTTGCGGGGATGCGCTGCCAAAAGCCTTCGAATATCTCGTACTCGCTACGCGGTGCGCTTTGAAAGAGCGAATAGGGAAGTTCGACGAAGAGTCCTGCCAAGATCGGGTTGCGTAAGAGCCTCTTTAGGTCGAACGGAAGGTCGACCCAGCGTCGCCCGTTTTGCTTCAGAAGGGTGTCGAGTTCGTCGACCGAGAAGTCAGGAACGTCATGGACATGAATGGCGTCACCGTCCGTTATCGCAAGTGAGCGCGCGACCGTATCCGGAACAGTCAGAGCGAGCCGCATGTCCCAGTCTGTCCAATCCTGTCGGACGAGATCACGGGCAAGGTCGACGTCCTGAACATCGTCCACGGCGACGACTAGCCGCGAACCGATAGCATCCGGTGCGATCTCGCGCAGGAAGCGTGACACCGCAACGAGCGTCTTGTCTGTCGTCTCGCCTAGGCCTGTTTGCCATACGTCGCGAGCTGCCCGTGCCAGGACATCATCAGTTTTGGTGGTAGGTGATAGCAATGTCGCGGGTTGGCCTTGTTGAGCAAAGGCTTCCAGCAGCCGTCCGAGTTGCCACGATTTCCCAGTGCCGCTTTGCCCTGCGATCACCAGAACCGGCTTATCCTTGGGCCAACGTGGCGCGGCTCTTACATCGCGATTTGGTAGATATTTTAGGCGCTCGAGGCGGCGACGCGTCAACGCGCTTAGCGTTTCTCCGATAATTGCCGCCTTTCGCAGTCTATCTGGATTCAGGCCGACATGTCGGAACATGGCATCGATCGCGTTGGCATTGAGACGTGCTTCGCCTTTGCTCAACTGCTCGATCAGGACACCGACCAGATGCTCACGAACTCGTCGCTCATCTCCCAGGTTCTCTGCATATCGGCGCAAGAGCCTTTCGATTTGTTCCGCGCACTCGACGCCGTCGATACCGAACTCGATATCGAAACGAGACAAGAGATGAAATACGCGATCCGCCTCGTCAACCGTCGCTGGAGCATCGGCGCTTCGGGTCGTTATGCTAATGTGGTCAAAGAATTCGCGGTGAGTACCGATAAAATGTGCCCCAAAGCTCCTCCTCTCGACAGCGTCGAGTTCATCAGGTGCTGTCACGTTCTTCACTTCAGCAAGGAACGAAGTAAATTCTTCCAGTCGTCCGGCGCGACCATCCGTCACAAAGCGGTAACGGGCCAACGCCGGTAGCGGGGTTGGAACGGCTTTTCGGAGGTCGCGTAGAGCAGATTCAATATCCGCGACAGCCCAGGTACCGCCGCGTCGTGTCTTGTACTGCTCCACGAGATAAATCCCAGCGGCCTCTGCACGTGCGTCACCCCCACCGCGCGGCTCCAGGACGAGACATGCTTCTTCGATCTCCTGGCCGTCTAAACGGCCCGAGAGGGCAATGTCCGCCAACCGACCGAGATGCTGGATCATCTGGTAGAGAAAGCCGTTGATTGCGGCTGGTCCGCCTGCTTGCGTCATCTCTGCCTTCCGCGGCCCTCACGGACTTTGACTCGTCGCGTTAGGGTTGAAATGAGCCGCCGGTTCGACCGGCGCTTAGGCGACTAAAATCGGCCGATGCGCTTGAGACCGCAACCTTCATTCCGGACGGCCCAATTCACAGGACCATCGTACTATCGCTCGCCGCGTAAGTATCTGATTGTACGAACATAAAGCTTTTTGCCACAATACATAACGGGACCGATTCTTCTCGCCTCCATATTTAAGCCCCTATGATCTTGGGCATGAGAAAGCGAATCACAGGCAGCCAAGTCGTCGGCGAACTCGGCGAAGACGCCGTCAAGAAAGATCCATTCTGGAAATGCAGTTCATCTGCGATCCCGTGTGGTCGGCTCGAAGCTGGTACGGGCGGCGTCAGTGTAATGCGTAATCCCAGCAGCGGCGCACCGCTCGGCGTGCTGCTCGATGCTCAGGTCAAGTCGACCACTATATTTTGCGCGCCGGTACGTCCTGTTTTCCGCAAGTACATGTGAATGGAACCGCCCCAAATGAACCGTGAGATTGGCGCAAGCGACGAAGCAAGTGCAGTGGAGCAAACGGATGTCTCGCAGCCTGTTTGGCTACAAGCGTCTCTTGCTGATCTTGAGGGGTTGGCATTCGAAAGTCCGATTGCTGCATCCAACAGCGCTGATAGCCGCGACCTAGGGGATCTGTTTCGCGCTGCAGCCGATAAAGGGCAAGATGGGCCCGCGGTGAGGATGTTCAGGATGCTCTCCGCCGCAGCCGGAATGATGCTTAGATCCAAGGAGAAAAGTGAGCCGTTTGGACCAATGGCAGTCTTCGCCGACGGGCGTCGATCCCCGATTCAGGCTGACTTTCGCGGCCCGTTACAACATGTGCTCGAGGCCGCTGCTGACTTGGCGAAGCACCCGGCGCTGAAGGCACGTCTCGCCGATCTCTGTTGGAGTCTGGATCGCAAGAAGGGAAGGCTCGCCTTGGCGGCCATCGCGGCATACGTCGATATTGTCAAGGGCGTGGATGATGGCTCGCTAGTCTTCAAGTTCGACAAAGGACAGGGTGCGTTGAAGCACGATGCGCGCGATCATCTGCGACGCGCGCTGCAAATTGGCAAAGCCGTCGGCTGGGATAAGCCGGAATCAATGCTCGCTCGTGAGGTGGCCGTCCAATTGCGTGGACGAGCCATGCAGAAGGCGCTGCCTAATCCGGCATTCTGGTTTAGTGATCTCGACCTGGATTTTGGGATCTCTGATCCAGCAGTGATCGGTAAAGATATCGAAACCTTGATCGCGGGCCTTCCGAGTGGTTCTGATGGTCACGGTGTTATCGACCTTTGGCGATTGGCCGCTCGGGCATACCATCTTGCAAAGAACGAGGACGACAAACATCGTGCACAGACCGCTGCGGCCGAACAATTCGTTCTCATGGCCGAAGGTCAGCCCATGGCTATGCTAGCGTCGTCCTTGCTATCTGACGCAATTTCCGAACTCCATGGCGTTCCCGGCAAGAAGGATAGACGAAGGGAACTACGGCACCGCCTGATCGATGTTCAGGCCGGGATAGCGGAAGAAATGTCGCCGTTCTCGTATCCCCTGGACCTTGAGGACATCGCAAGAGAAGTCGAACGAACCATGGACCGCCCGACGCTTCGCGATAAGTTTTTTGTATTCGCGGCGCTTGATCAATCACCGGATCCAGCGAAGCTCGCAGCGGACGCATCCCAATCAATCCGAGAGCATCCGCTCTCTTCTCTCTTTGGCGCCTCACATCACGATCGAGAAGGAAAGGTAGTGCATCGCACCGACGGAGGCGGACTTGGTGACGGTGGTGACGAGTCCGCGATCAGAGATCACATCGCGCGGCACGAAAGCATTCGCCGTCAGATAACCGTCTCGGGGCAGATAGAGGTGGCGCGGCAGTCGATCGCGCGTGATCACTTACTGTCGGACGATGTATTTGCGCACCTTCTAATACATAGCCCGTTTGTACCAAGCGATTTGGTCAGAACGTTCAGCCGCGGTTTCTTGCGGTTCTTTCAGGGAGATTTCGTTAGCGGTCTCTATATCCTAACGCCGTTGCTGGAAAGCTCGCTTCGCCACTTGCTGAAAGCCAACGGCCACGATGTGACGATCTTCGACGACTCGACACAAACACAACAAGACCGCACGATTTCGTCGCTCTTCGAGCAAATGAGAGGCGAGCTCAGTACGATTTTCGGATCTGCTATTATGACCGATATTGAGGGTGTCTTCTTGAAAAAGCCTGGGCCATACCTTCGTCATGCGTTGTCCCATGGTCTGTTGCATGACGGTGATCCCTATGGTCACGACGCAATTTACAGTTGTTGGCTGATCTTCCGCCTTTGTCTTCTTCCGCTGTTTCCGTACCGCGATCAATTACACCTTCCGTTTGACGAGCCCGCGCACCTTGAGCCGGCGTAGCTACGGCGCAGCTTGTGCGTCTTCCGGCGCCTCGCTGAGGCCGTCAGCTCTACAGCGTGCCGGAGGGCTCACGCGTAGGAAGGCGCCGCGGGGAAGATTATTGAACGAACTTGAGCCGGCGGCCGGAAAGAACCGGCTTGGCGTGATTACACGCGCCGGCGACGGCATGTTGCGAACCGTTTGGTGGCTGGTGCGACGGCGGTGATCTCCGTGAACTACAGCGGAGACTTCAACGGCGTTCAATGGTTGCGCGAGCGGGGCCACGCGCCGATGCGGGTGACGGGCTATATCGCAAAAGGCGACTGGATCGATGATGCGATCCGCGGCGTAAGGACACGGATCCTGTCACCTCGAGGCGCGCAACAACGAGGAGACCTACCGGGGCACGCTGACCGCGCTGGACTGCGCCCTGCCGCAGGACATGGTCATCGTGTGTCCCCACGTCCTGGTCCCCAAGGATACGCGTGAGTCCGAGGTGGGACTCGCCGGTCGAGTATGCCGCCGTTACGCCGTAGTCACAACGGCTCGCGGGACTTCCTTCCCGCCGCCAAGAGTCGCCAGTTCCTCCGGATCGTCCCGGAAGAAGACGTGCCTCATTTATTGCGCGTGGGCGCTTCACACCGAGCGCCCTGAGGGGAATGCCCGACGGGCTTAATTGATGGGATTTGATAGGAGAGAAAAGTGTCAGTCTTTTCGCGAACGTTGGCGGTGATCTCAACCGCCAGTATCATACTTCTTGCGAAGCCTGCTCTTGCAGACGAAAAAGACAAACTCCACAGCAGAACTCTGGACGTACGAACGGTCCTGAGCTTCAAGGTCGCCGACTCTGCGGTTCAAAAAATGCTGCCGAAAGACTGGGAGATGGAGCCGCCCAGTGCGGGCCGTCCAAGGGATCCAACCTCTCAATCGTCTTGATTGACCAAATCTTGGCCCAAGATGCCGACGGAAAACCGATAGATGCTGGTCGCGGCGCCGTGCTGGTCATACCGGCCAAGAAGCAGGGGATGGAAAAAGCTGTACCGATGGTAATCGGCGGCTTGTTCTCGCCTGCAAGTTACACTCCCGGCTCCTACAGCAATTATGTCTACGCGAAGACTGCCTTAGACAGAACGATCCACAGCGATCCTGCCGCAGTGACGAATGTCGAGGAGGCATGGTCCTTCACGACGGACGGTGGAGATTCGCTCCAGGTCCAGGTTCAATATACGCGTAGCGTGCCGGTGCGCGCTAATCTCGAATTGTCCGTCTACTCCGGAGCCAAGTCGGACTTCTATCGCATATATCGTGTTGAGCAAGCCACTGACGTGGTGCGCAGCACAGTGACGGGACTCGATCGCACGCAAAGGGTCTCGTTCAAGGCTTCCGGTCGGCAACTTGCTCCTCTGTTCGATGGTTCGGAGCAACTCATCAGTATTACCGCGATCCCATGGTACTCGCGGCAGATCTTTCTTCCCGGATCGTAAATCGGTGTCCAAGAAGAGGCCTCATGCAACTCGTGAGGCCTCACCTTTCATGATGTGGCCAAATACCCTGAACCTGCAGTGGAACGCATGGTGACGGTATGCGGCACACGTGTCTACGGTTCTTCAACGGATCAAATTGAGACCATGGCGGATGGTGAAGACGATTGCTGGTTGAAGCACTCTTCGACTGGTGTGCAGCGGCGCGAGAACCGCACTACCGTAGTGGAGGGCTGTGGCCTTATCATTGGGTTTGTTGTCTTAGTTGTGCTGTCGTATCTCGGTAGAGGTGTGCCATGACGGCTCAGATCCGCGAATGGTCGCAACGGGGCGGGGGGCTCGACGGCAGGTTTGTGAACATCCGAAAGAATAGGTCAGCGAAAGCTGTCCGCACTTGTCAACGACGGGCCGCCGAGTGCGGCTCGAGAGGGGAATGAGTCTGAGCCGACGTTCACGACGATCGGGTGATCGTCGTGCCAATCTTGTCGCTCGCGCAATGGCTTGATGCTTTTTGGACGGTCACCCGATCGTCCGCTTGCTTCCTGTGCGGGAGCATAACCCAGGAAGAATCTCATGCTGACACGTAGAGGCTTTGCAGGTGTTGCATCGTGCGCAATTTGTGAACTTGCTGGATTCGTGGCAACCGATGCATCCGCGCAAAGTTCTCCGCCAACTCCCGCGAACGGCGTTACCCGAGCTGAGCTATATGGGCCATGCGCTGATAGAGGGTCGAATCGACCACGCCATGTTTCTGTTGTATCGAAATTGCGGCGGAGCGAGCGGCCGAAGTCGAGGAAAATATTCCGGCGCGGCGGACGCGTGGTGCCTAGCCCGTCAGCTTTTCGTCAGCTGACACAAATACGGTTGATGCGCGTTCCCACACGCACAAGCAAACTTCGCCCCTTTGCTTGGGCCTCGCCTGGTGGTGACATCGGGTGAGGCTGCCGGGACGTTTGTGACATAGGCCATGTCCCGCTCCGTCATCGACCGCATGACTCGATTCTCTCAAATCGCTTAGCGAATTTCGGATTCGAAGGGCACCGGCAAGTCTATGCGGTCCACCGTGACGCGCGGGAAGACGGTTGGTGGTTTGAGACTCGAAATTGGTAGTGGTATCGCCTGCGTTGCGGTACGAAAAGTACCGTTATGACTTCATTGGAGTCTGCTTGCCGAGGGGGCCGCACTCGTTCGTCCGTGCCGACACAGTTTGTTCGGGCGGCAATCGCGAACAATCTGCCAGCGTACCAGGAATGCAACGATCTAAGCACCTTTGATACGCACCCAATCTAGCTTGGCCGATCGCTCCGCAACAACTGCGGATAACCACGTCTGGCTGCCTACTTGGCACGAGCGAGATGGGTTTCATACGCGCGGCGGGCACGCTCCGGTTCATGTTCGGAATCAATGTGCAACACGACCTTTGCAACTCTCGCCAGTCGGCGTCCTCTGCATCTGCGTCCAGAAGGCGCATATAGGTGACAGCGTGTTCTTGGTCGTTATCTTGACTCTTCGAATTGTCTCAGCTCGAGGCTTGTTTTAGCTTTTTCGAAGTCGTCAGTGTGGCACGCTGACGTCCGAGTCAAGCGTTCCCGGAGCACTCGCGAGGACAACGCTTGACGCGGCGGCGTCGCCGCACAATTTCGCAATGAAGTGCAGGCACTTTCACCTGCACTTCTGCCACGTGGAACAAAATCTGTCTCACCGCCGCCGCGAGGCAGAAGCGAAGCAGAACCGCGACGATTCCTGCGCGGCACCCCAAATGAGACAGATTGACCGTTCGGATAATGGTCGTAGGCGTCAGGATCAAATCCGTTGGCGCTGCATCGTTGACATCCGGATCGAGCGGCGGACTTCAGGGTGGGGGAGCGCAGTCAGGTCAAGGTCTCATCTGCGCAGCGCATGGTGCTCCCAGCACACAATCTGTTGTCAGTCGACGTGATGCGCTCTCGCCTATCCTTATTTGGAGTGCCGGATCCTCTCCTAAGTTGCGCTCAAACGACAAAACTAACGACGCTGTGGCGGATCGAACACACCTAAGCCCCCAATGATTGACCGCTTGCTCATTTTGATTCCTTCACAACCACGTTGAGGGTTTGTACCGTCTCGGAGACGGTGTGAT